>NZ_BAAHBM010000028.1:0-39843 GCF_054776675.1 Angustibacter aerolatus | reverse complement strand
CCTCGAGCGCCGATCGGCCGGCCAGGCCCGGCGCGCCGCCAGCCGCGCGGTGGTGGAGGGAGCGGCCGTGCACCGTGTGCGGCAGGCCGAGGCGTCGAGCGCGGCCGCGGCGACCGTGCCGGGGGAGGTCGTCCCGACCGCCGAGGCCGCCGACCGGAGCGACGACGAGGCGGACGGCGGCTGGCAGCCGGTGCCCGTGCCGCCCCCCACCTACACGCTGAAGCCGAAGGCCCCGGCCCCCAAGCCGGTCGTGCGCCGTCCCGCGCCGGCGGCCGCGACGTCCGACCCGGTCGACCCCGTCGACCTCGCCGAGCCGGTCGAGGCCCCGGTGTTCGACCTGGACGAGATCCTCGATCGCCGCATCGCCTCCGGCAGCTGACGCCGTGCGGTACGTCGCCGTGGTCGGTCCCGGCGACGCGGCGGACGGCGACCTGGTCGTCGCGCACGACGTCGGGCGGCTGCTGGCCGAGCGCGGCACCGTGGTGCTGACCGGCGGCCTCGGCGGCGTGATGGAGGCCGCGGCGCGCGGTGCGGCGCGGGCCGGTGGCACCTCGGTGGGGTTGCTGCCCGGCAGCGACCGCCGCGGCGCCAACCCGCACAGCACGCTCACCCTGCCGACCGGCCTCGGCGAGCTGCGCAACGGGGTGCTGGTGCGCGGCGCCGACGGCGTGGTCGCCGTGGGCGGTTCGTGGGGCACGCTCAGCGAGGTCGCGCTCGCGGTGCGCTCGGGCACGCCGGTCGTGCAGGTCGGTGGCTGGCAGGTGCTCGACGCCGACGGCCGGCCGGTCGGGCCACCCCGCGCGGACACCGCCGCGGACGCCGTCCGCACCCTGCTCGGTGACCGCCCGCCCGGTCACGACCTCGCCTGACCGGCTGCTACGCTGATCGGCGTTCCAAGGGGCTGTGGCGCAGCTGGTAGCGCACCTCGTTCGCAACGAGGGGGTCAGGGGTTCGAGTCCCCTCAGCTCCACCCCGGAAGGGCCGTCCCGCAGCTGCGGGACGGCCCTTCGTCGTCTGTCGGTGCGGGTCAGGCGCCGCTGGTGCAGCGGGCCACGGCCCGCAGGGTCTGGCTGGTCGTGCCGGTGTTCTTGCCGATCACGGTCCAGGTGTTGCCGGAGAAGAACGAGTCCGTGGTGATGATGTCGTAGCCCGACGTCGAGTGGCCGCCGCCGGTGAGCAGGCTGCCCGCCGGGCACGCCACGGAGTTCGAGCCGGTGGCGCCGGGCGCGATGGCGACGCCCGTGCCCGTCAGGCTCGGCTGCGTGACGGTCAGGCGCTGCGAGGCGGCCTTGTCGTGGGCCAGCTGGGCCTGCGACTGCTGGAGGCCACCGCCTCCGGAGGCAGCCGGGGCGGCGGCGAGCGCGACGGCCGCGGACGCACCGCCGGCGGCGGCGAGCGTGGTGACGGCGGTGACGACGAGAGCGGCACGACGGGTGAAGCGCATGTGGAACCCCTGTTCGGTGTTGGTGATCGGATCCGGCGGAGGCCGGTGTCATCATCAAAGTGATGCCGAAGACCAAGCGTCCAGGTTTCCGTCCGGTGGTTCGCAAGTCACCGACCTTCGGGCGCGGCGTCCACGTGCTGACCACCGTCCCGTTCGTCGTGCACGCAGGGGGCCAGGGCGTCGCGCAGGCCGGCGCGGACGACGAGCAGTTCGAGCGTCCGCGGTCCGAGACCGAGTGCCGCTGCCCCGTGACCCAGCTGTTCGAGCGCAGCGGGCTGGACCTCGACAGCGAGTGGACCCGCGAGCCGCTCAGCGCCTGATCGACGTCGCGGACGCCGAGCGTCCGCGAACGGTCGTACCCTCACCGCCATGACCACCGAGGTGGACGCCGGGCGGCTCGAGGTGCGGGCGCTGTCGACGCGGACGTGGCCGGCGTTCGCGGCGCTGGCCGAGCGGCACAACGGGGTGTGGGGCGGGTGCTGGGACACCTGGTTCCACACGATGTCGCACGAGAAGGAGCGCACGTACGACGCCAACCGGGCGCTCAAGCAGCGGCTGGTCGAGGAGGGGCGGGCGCACGGGGCAGTGGTGTTCGACGGCGAGGGGGCGGTCGGGTGGTGCCAGTACGGGTCGCCGGCCGAGCTGCCGAACATCAACCACCGCAAGGAGATCGAGCGGACGACGACCGACCCGCCCGACGTCCGCATCACCTGCTTCTTCGTCGACCGCCGGTACCGGCGGCAGGGTGTGGCGGGCCGCGCGCTCGACGGGGCCGTCGAGCTGATCGCGCAGTCGGGTGGCGGGGTCGTCGAGGCCTATCCGCAGGTGACCTCTGAGGAGCGGCTCACCGCGTCGCACCTCTACAGCGTCACCCGCAGCCTCTTCGAGCAGCACGGGTTCACCTACCTGCGGCGGAAGGGCACCAAGCACTGCGTCGTCCGCCGGGTCGTGGCGCCGGCCGCGGGAGGCCCGGTCGGGTGAAGCCCCTACGGCGCCGGCCGCCGCGCTGCTAGGTTCGCGAGCGTGTCGAGGGGCCGAGGGCGTTCCGCGCGGCGGCCGCTCACCGCGGTGGCTGCGCTCGTCGGCGTCGTCGTGCTCGGCGGCGGCACCAGCGCCGTGGCCGGCCGCTCGGCCGACGCGACCCTGCCGCTGCTGACGGCCGGCGTTGGCGTCGACGCCGCCGGCCGGGTGCGGTCGCTGCCCGCCGGCAGCGAGCCGACCTACCTGCCGGGCACCCGCGTCCTGCGCCCCACGCCGACCGACACCGACGACGGTGCCGTGGGCCTCGACCCGGCGGCCGCCGAGCTGGCCGCTGCGCAGCGGTCGTGGCTGGCCGCCGGGCGGCTGCCGGGCGCGGACGGGCCGTACGCCGGCATGGTGCGCGACGCCCTGCTCGACCTGCACACCCTGACCGCCGACGACGGTGCGGTGGTCGCGGGCTGGCCGGCGCACTGGCGCTACGTCTGGCCGCGCGACGCGTCGTTCACCGCCGTCGCCTACGCGCGCACCGGGCACTGGCGCGACGCGGCCGACGTGCTGGGCTTCGTGCAGCGCCTCGACACGGGGGTGCTGCAGGCCCGCTACCGGCCGGACGGCGGCGGGCCCCCGGACGCGCGCGGCGTGCAGGCCGACGGCACCGGCTGGGTGCTGTGGGCTGCGGACGACGTGGTGGCCCGCGCCCCGCACGCCGAGCGCGCTGCGCTGCTCGCGCAGCTGCGGCCGCTCGTCGACCGCACCAGCCGCGCGGCGCTGACCCTCACGGGCGGCGCCGGCGCCCTGCCCGACCCCTCCCCGGACTACTGGGAGGTGCCGACCACGCGGGTCAGCCTCGGCACCGCGGCGCCGCTCGCCGTCGGCCTGCGGGCGGCGGCGCGGCTGCAGGAGCGGCTCGGCGACCGCGCGCTCGCCGGTGTGCTGTCGGCGCGGGCCGCCGAGCTCGAGGGCAGCATCCGCCGCTGGTTCGGGCCCACCGGCTACTCGCGGTACCTCGGCGGCAGCGAGCGCGACGCCGCCGTCGCGTTCCTCATGCCGCCCTTCACGACCGGCGCCTCGCGCGAGGTCCGCTCGTCGTGGCGGGCCGCCGTGCGCGGCTCGCGGCGTCCGGCCGGCGGCCTGGCACCGGGCGAGGGCTGGAGGCGCGACGGCGTGAGCTGGACGCCGCAGACCGCGCTCGCCGCGTGGACGGCCGCGGCGAACGGCGACCGCACCGGGGCCGAGCAGCTGCTGCGCTGGCTCGACCGGCACCGCACCACCGTCGGCGCGCTGCCCGAGAAGGTGCTCGCCGACGGCGCGCCGGCCGGCCCGGCGCCGCTGGCCTGGACGGCGGCCATGACCGTGCTCGCCGTCGACGCCCTGCACTGACCCGACCCGCTGCGCCGGCCGTGACCCGGCCAGGACCGACGAGTCACAGCTCAGTCGGCACGACGTCGTGACGCCGCTGCGCGGGGCCGCGCCGGCGGCACCGAACGAGCCGGTCGGCCCCCTGCGCCGTCGGCTCGATCGGTGCCGGTCACGCGACCACCCCGGTGCGTGCCGCGCTCGTCGTGCGGCAGCAGCACCCTAACCTCTCGCCAGTCATGCCGGTCACAAATATCTATGACTGTCCTGGCGTGGCGCGCCTTCTGGGGGCGGCTCGCGCTCCTACGGTCTGTGACACCAGTCATTACTGCTGTCACAGGAGTCGCCGTGCGCCGTCTCGCCCCCGCCCTCGCCGCCGTCCTCGCCGCCGCGGCGGTCGCCGTCGGCGCCGCACCTGCGGCCCTCGCGGACGACCCGCCGCCCGTCGGCACCAACGGGTACGGCTGCTGCAAGTAGGCGCGTGCGGGGTGGTCGGTGGCGCCCGCGGAGGGGTTCGGCGCTCGGCTACCATCCACGGGTGAGCGACCTCGGTGTGCGTGTGCAGCAGCTGCGCCGCGAGCGGGGCCTGAGTCAGACCGCCCTCGCCGGCGACGACATGTCACCCAGCTACGTGTCGCTCATCGAGTCCGGCAGGCGCGAGCCCACCGACGACGTGCTGCGGGTGATCGCCGAGCGGCTCGGCAGCAGCGTGCACTTCCTGCGCACCGGCGAGGACGGCGAGCAGGTGGCGCACGCCCGCCTCGAGCTGTCGTTCGCGCGACTGGCCATCGGCAACGGCGAAGCGGCCGAGGCGCTGGCCAGGCTGGGCGAGATCGCCCCCGACGGGCTCGATCCCGCGCTGGCGGCCGACGTCGTGCTCGCGATGGCGGAGGCGCACGAGCGGCTGGGCGACCTCGAGGCCGCGATCGCGCTGCTCGAGCCGCTCGCCCGCGACACCCTCGACGCCGGGTCGCTGATCGCCGGGGCCGCCGCCGCGAACGCCCTGACCGGCGCCTACCTCGAGGCCGGTGACCTGCTGCGTGCCTCCGAGGTGGGGGCGCAGTCGCTGCAGCGGTTGGCCGACGCGGGCCTGGCCGGCACCGACGAGTGGCTGCGCCTGGGCGCGACGCTGGTGTGGGTGCACATCGAGCGCGGCGACCTGTTCTACGCCCAGCAGCTGGCGCGCGAGCTGCTCGACGTCGCGGCCGAGCACGGCAGCCGCAGCGGCCAGGGTGCCCTGTACTGGAACGCCTCGCTGGCGGCCCACGAGCGCGGCCGGGTCGACGACGCCGTGGGGCTGGCCGAGCGCGCGCTGGCGCTGCTGGGCGACGAGGGCGGTCTGCGCGACCTGCCGCGGCTGCGGATGCACCTGGCATCGGTGCTGCTCGAGGGCGACGAGCCGGACGCCGGGGCCGCGCTGCGCGAGCTCGACCGCGCGCAGGAGTCGCTCGCCGGGTCGCAGCTGGAGCAGGCCGGGCTGGCCCGGATGCGCGGCGTGGCGCAGCTGCAGCTCGGCGACGTCGAGACCGCGGCGGCCAGCGTCGAGGAGTCGCTGCAGCTGCTCGGCGACGCCCCGCGCATGGAGACGGCGCGCGCCCTCGTGCTGAGCGGCGACGTCGCGTTCGCCCGGGACGACCGACGAACCGGGCGCGCGGCCTACCGGCGGGCCGCCGACATGCTCTCGATGATGCAGTCGAACCGGGCCGCGGCCCGGGTCTGGCGCGAGCTGGGCGACCGGCTCGTCGCGTCCGGCGACGCGAAGGCGGCGGCCGCCGCGTACGGGCACGCGCTCGACGAGGCGGGCCTGCGCAGCAGCACCCTGCCCGCGGCGCTGCGCACGTCGTCCGTCTGAGGTTTGCCTTCCGGAACAGGTTGCCCGCACAACCTGGACTGCTACAGTCCCGCTCGGACGTCCCCGGGAGCTCCATGCCCCTGTGAGACCCCGGGGGCGTCCACCTCCTAGCGCACGCCGCGCGGCCGGAACTGGACGCTGATGCGCGGTCCGACGGCGCGAGCGGTCTTCGGGATCGCGTGCTCCCAGGTGCGCTGGCACGAGCCGCCCATCACCACCAGGTCGCCGTGGCCGAGCGGCAGCCGGTGCCCCTCGCCGCCGCCGCGTGGTCGCAGCGCCAGCGTGCGGGCCGACCCGACCGACACGATCGCGACCATGGTGTCGTGCGTCGACCCGCGGCCGATCGTGTCGCCGTGCCACGCGACGCTGTCGCGACCGTCGCGGTAGAGGCACAGGCCGGCGGTCGTGAAGGGCTCGCCCAGCTCGGCCGCGTAGCGGCGGCTCAGGGCGTCGCGTGCGCCGACCAGCGCCGGGTGCGGCAGCGCGGCGCCCTCGCCGTAGTGGCACAGCAGGCGCGGCACCTCGACCACGGCGTCGTACATGCGGCGCCGCTCGTCGTGCCACGGGACGTCGGCCGCCAGCGCGTCGAACAGCGCCGTCGACCCCTGCACCCAGCCGGGCAGCAGGTCGACCCACGCGCCGCGGCCCAGCTCGATGCGACGCAGGCCGTCGAGGCCGCCGACGGTCACCTCGTCGCCGACGTCGAGCAGCGAGCCCTGCAGCCCACCCTGAGCGGTCACGCCCGCGAGCGTACCACCGGGTCGAACAGGTGTTCGAGCCTCAGGCCGGCGCGGGCGTCGGGTCGGGCGGCTGCGGCGTCGAGGGGTCGGGCACCGGCGAGCCGGGCAGCGGGCCCGGCTCGGTGGGCACGGCCGGCTCGGGGAAGGGCGACGGCTCGGTGGGCGGGTCGATCGGCGGCATCGTCATGCCCTCGACCGTACGACGCGGGGCGGGGGGCCGCGCTAGATCCAGCTGGGGAACCACATGCGGGCCGCCCACTGCGTGTACGGGATGACCTGCGCGGTGTAGAGCGGGTAGAAGAAGAAGAACAGCAGCACGCACGAGAGCACGAACGAGCCGCACAGCACCGCGCCGACCACCCGCCGCCGTCCGGTCGCGGTCGGTGGACCGAGCACCATGCCCAGCACGTAGACCACGCCCAGCACCATGAACGGCAGGAACGCGATCGCGTAGAAGCTGTAGATCGTCCGCTGCTGGTACTGGAACCACGGCAGGTAGCCGGCCACCATCCCGGCCAGGATCGCCCCGGCCCGCCAGTCGCGGCGTCCGGCCCACACGACGACCAGCACGATCAGCGCCAGCGCGCCGGCCCACCACAGCGTCGGCGTGCCGATCGAGGTGATGGCCTTCGAGCACTGCGCGACCGTGCAGCCGTCCTGGCCCTTCTTCGGCGACTCGTAGAAGAACGACGTCGGGCGGCCCTGGATCAGCCACGACCACGGGTTCGTCTTGTACGGGTGCGGCGAGTGCAGCGTGACGTGGAAGTGGTACATCTCCTGGTGGTAGTGCCACAGGCTGCGCAGCGCGTCGGGCACGAACCCGAACCGCTCGCTCGGGTGCTGCGCCCCCCACTGCCGGTCCCACCCGCCCCTCGTCGCGAACCACCCGGTCCACGAGGCGAGGTACACCGCGACGGCCGTCGGCACCATCACGAGGAACGCCGGCAGCCCGTCCTTCAGCAGCCCGCCGACCACCCACCGGCGGACGCCGACGGCCCGTCGCGCACCGAGGTCCCACAGCACGGTCATCAGCCCGAAGACGGCGAGGAAGAACAGGCCCGACCACTTGGTGCCGGCGCACAGCCCGAGGCAGACCGCCGCCACGAACCGCCACGGTCGCAGTCCCAGCCAGGGCCCGAACCCGGGCAGCCGCGCGCTGGGCACCCGGCGCCGCAGCCGCTCCGGCTCGCCGTCGGCCAGGTGCCGGGCGAGCCGCAGCCGGGTGCGGTCGCGGTCGATCAGCAGCGCACCGAACGCGGCGAGCGCCCAGAACATGACGAACAGGTCGAGCAGCCCGGTGCGGCTGTGCACGAAGTGGTGGCCGTCGAAGGCCAGCAGCAGCGCCGCGGTGCAGCCCAGCAGCGTCGACCCGAAGAGCCGCCGCCCGATGCGGGCGATCATCAGGATCGACAGGGTGCCGCAGACCGCCGACGCGAACCGCCAGCCGAACGAGCTGGTCTGCCCGAACAGCAGCTCGCCGAGCGCGATCATCCACTTGCCCACCGGCGGGTGCACGACGAAGTCGGCCGCGGTGCCCCACACGTTCGTCGTGCCGGAGGTGAACCGCTGGTCGGCCGTCGTGCCCAGGCTCGGCGCGACCGACCGCTCGAAGCCGTGGTCGAGGAACGAGGAGCCCTGCTTCACGTAGTACGTCTCGTCGAACACCAGCTGGTGCGGGCGGCCCAGGTGCCAGAACCGCAGGAACCCGCCGACCGCCGTGACGATCAGCGGCGCCAGCCAGCCCCACAGCGTCGCCGACGGACGACGTCCGACCAGGTGCCGGGTCCACCGCTCGGACGCCGCGGCCGGGGTGGCGGGTGCCGGCTCGGCGAGGGCGGTGGCTGGCACGGCCACATCGTAGGCTCGCCGCATGGACCTGAGGCTGAGCGGTGCCCGAGCCGTGGTGACCGGGGCGAGCCGGGGCCTCGGCCTGGCGATCGCCGACCGGCTGGCCGAGGAGGGCGTGCACGTCGGGCTCGTCGCGCGCGGGGCCGACGGGCTGGCGGCCGCCGCCGAGCAGGTCGGGCGGCACGGCACGACCGTGCTGACCCGGGCGGTCGACGTCACCGACCACGAGGCGCTCGCCCTGGCCGTCGACGAGCTGGCGGCGAGCCTGGGCGGGCTGCAGCACGTCGTCGCGAACGCGGGCGGCACGGTCGGCGGCAACCTGCTCGACAGCGCGCCCGGCGACTTCGCCGCCACCTTCGAACTGAACGCCGGGCACGCCGCGACCCTGATCCGCGCGGCGCACCCGCACCTGGTCGCGGCCGGTGGCGGCTCGGCCGTGGTCGTCGCGAGCGTCACCGGCTCGCGGGTCGCCCCGCGCACGACGTACGCCGTCGCCAAGGCCGCCGAGATCCACCTGGCCGCGGTGCTCGGCGACGAGCTCGCGTCGTCCGGCGTGCGCGTCAACTCGGTGAGCCCCGGCAGCATCCTGTTCGACGGCGGCGGCTGGGACCACCTGCGCCGCACCGACCCGGCCGCGTTCGAGGCGTTCGAGCAGGGCGAGTTCCCCTGGGGCCGCCTCGGTCGGGCCGACGAGGTCGCCGACGTCGTCGCGTTCCTGCTGAGCGAGCGCGCGTCGTGGGTCACCGGCACCGACGTGGTCGTCGACGGCGGCCAGCACCGCGCCAGCGCCCGCCGCTTCTCGTGACCGGGCTGCTGCTGCTCGCCGGCACCCCGATCGGCGACCCGCAGGACGCGTCGCCGCGCCTCGTGCGCGCCCTCACCGAGTCGGACGTCGTCGCGGCCGAGGACACCCGGCGGCTGTCGCGGCTCACCTCGGCCCTCGGCGTGCAGCCGACCGGCCGCGTGCTGAGCTACCACGAGCACAACGAGTCGCGGCGGACGCCGGAGCTGCTCGAGCTGCTGGTCGGCGGCGCCACCGTCGTGGTGGTCACCGACGCCGGCATGCCGTCGGTGAGCGACCCCGGGTACCGGCTGGTCGTCGCGGCCGTCGGCGCCGGCGTGCGGGTGAGCGCCGTGCCCGGGCCGAGCGCCGTCCTCACGGCGCTCGCGGTGAGCGGCCTGCCCGTCGACCGGTTCTGCTTCGAGGGCTTCCTGCCGCGCAAGGCGGGGGAGCGCGCGCGGGCGCTCGCCGCCCTCGCCGGCGAGCGGCGCACGACGGTGTTCTTCGAGGCGCCGCACCGGCTCGCGGCGACCCTCGCCGCGATGGCCGAGGCGTTCGGCGAAGACCGCGAGGTCGCCGTCTGCCGCGAGCTCACCAAGACGTACGAGCAGGTGGTGCGCGGACCGCTGCACGAGGTGCTCGAGTGGGCGTCCGGCGAGGTGCGCGGCGAGGTGACCGTCGTGGTGGCCGGCGCCGGCGAGTCCGACGTCGACCCGGCGTCCCTCGTCGCGGCCGTGCAGGCGCTGTGCGACACCGGGATGCGGCTGAAGGAGGCCGTGTCGGAGGTCGCGGGTGACGCGGGCGTGCACAAGCGCGAGCTGTACGAGGCGGTGCTGGCGTCCAGGGGATGAACCGCCGCGAACCGGCGCAGACGTCGCCGCGGGTTCAGGCGGGCGTCACGCCGAACCCGCTCGCCCGTCGGGTCGTACCCGGTGGGCTGGGCGGGTGCCCGATCCCACGCGCCGCAGCCTGTTCGCCCTCGCCGGTGGCGTCGTCGCCGGCACCCCGCTCGTCGTGCCGCCCTGGGCGGCGACGGCGCCGACCGTGCGCGAGCAGCCGCTGCCGGACGGCGTCTTCGCGCTCGGCGTCGCGAGCGGCGACCCGCTGCCCGACGCGGTGGTCATCTGGACCCGGCTCGCGCCCAGCCCGCTCGAACCGGACGGCGGGATGCCGGCGCGCGACGTCCGCGTCGGGTGGCAGGTGGCGAGCGACCGGCGGTTCCGTCAGGTGGTGCGGTCGGGTACCGCGACCGCCTCGCCCCGGCACGCGCACGCTGTGCACGTCGACGTGCAGGGCCTGCAGCCGGCGCGGCACTACTGGTACCGGTTCTCGGCCGGGCGGCAGCTGAGCCGGGTCGGCCGCACCCGCACCGCGCCGCCGCCCGGCGCGCCGCTGGCCGCCGCGTCGTTGGTGGTCGCCTCCTGCCAGAACCGCCAGGACGGCTACTACACGGCGTGGGCGGCCGCGGCGCGGGAGGACGTCGACCTCGTGCTGTTCCTGGGCGACGCCGTCTACGAGTCGGTGAAGCACCACGGGTACGTGCGCCCGCACAGCGGCGCGCGCGAGCCGCGCACGCTGGCCGAGTACCGGGTGCGACACGGCCAGTACCGCAGCGACGGGCAGCTGCAGGCGGCGCACGCCGCGCACCCGTTCGTCATGACGCCCGACGACCACGAGGTCGACGACAACTGGGCCGGCGGCGTGCCGAAGGACCCCGACGGCCAGTCGCCCGCCGCCTTCCGCCGCCGCCGGGACGCCGCGATGCGGGCGTACGCCGAGCACGTGCCGGCGCGCGGCGTGCCGAGCGGGCGGCGTCGTGAGCGCTACCACCGGCGGCTCGAGCTCGGCGACCTGCTGCGGCTCACCGTGCTCGACACCAGGCAGTACCGCAGCGACCAGCCGCACACGCTGCGTGCGGCCGCGCGCCCCGGTCCGACGATGACCGGTGACGCGCAGGAGGCCTGGGCGCTGCGCGGCGTCACGGCCGGCGACCGGCGCTGGCAGCTGCTGGGCAACCAGACGATGCTGGCGCAGACCGACCGGCTGGTCGGCCGCGCCGAGAACTACGACCTCGACACCTGGGACGGCGCGCGGGTGCAGCGCCGCCGGCTGCTGGAGACGGTCGGCCGCGCGGGGGTCGACGGCTTCGTGGTGCTGAGCGGCGACTGGCACGCGACCTGGGGCTGCGACCTGCGCCCCGACTTCGACGACGAGCGCAGCCCGGTCGTCGGCAGCGAGCTGGTCGCCACGTCGATCTCGTCGAGCGGCGACCCCGACGTCGACCGGTTCCTCGACTTCTACCGGCCGATCCAGCGCGAGAGCCCGCACTGGCGGTTCCTCGACAACCAGCGCGGCTACCTGCGGGTCGACGTCGGGCCCGACGTCCTGCGGGCGACGCTGCGAGCGGCGACCACGGTCGTCACCCGCGACGGCCGCGTCGAGGACTCCGCGCACCTGGTGGTCGAGCGCGACCGGCCGGGCGTGCACGTCGAGTCGTACCGGCGGGTGGCCGTGCACCACCGCCGGCCGCCCGTCGGTCCCGCGGGCCCGCTGAAGCTGCAGGACTGCCGCGCCCCGGTGGTGAACTGACGGCACGCACTAGCCTGCGGTGATGGAGTTCCGACGCATCCCGGGCCTGCCGCCGTACGTCTTCACGATCATCGACGGGCTGAAGGTCGAGGCGCGGCGGGCCGGGCGCGACGTCATCGACCTCGGGTTCGGCAACCCCGACATCCCCTCGCCGGAGATCGCCGTCGAGAAGCTGGCCGAGGCCGCGCACAACAGCCGCAACCACCGGTACTCGTCGTCGCGCGGCATCCCGAAGCTGCGGCAGGCGGTGGCGTCGCTCTACGCCCGGCGGTTCGGCGTCGACCTCGACCCCGACACCGAGGTGATCAGCACGATCGGCGCCAAGGAGGGCTTCAGCCACCTCATGTGGGTGCTGCTGCAGCCCGGCGACGCGGCGCTCGTGCCGTCGCCGTCGTACCCGATCCACATCTGGGGGCCGTACTTCGCCGGCGCCGACGCCCGGCAGGTCGGGGTGGGGCCGGGCCAGGACTTCGTCGAGAACGTGATGGAGGCGTGGGAGTACGGCTGGCCGAAGCCGCGCGTCGTCGTGCTGTCGTTCCCGCACAACCCGACCACGGCCACCGTCGAGCTCGCCGACCTGCAGCGGCTGGTCGACTGGGCGCGCGAGCGCGACGTGGTGCTGGTGCACGACTTCGCGTACGCCGAGACCGCGTTCGACGGCTGGACGCCGCCCTCGATCCTGCAGTGCGAGGGTGGCCGCGAGGTCGCCGTCGAGCTCTACTCGATGACCAAGTCGTTCTCCATGGCCGGCTGGCGGGTGGCGTTCCTCGTCGGCAACCGCGAGGTGGTGGGCGCGCTGGCCAAGCTGAAGAGCTACCTCGACTACGGCACCTTCCAGCCGATCCAGATCGCCGCGACCGTCACGCTCGACGAGGCGCAGGGGTACCCGCTCGAGGTGAACGAGGTCTACCAGCGCCGCCGCGACGCGCTCTGCGACGGGCTCGACCGCGCGGGCTGGGCGGTGCCGCGGCCGAAGGGCACCATGTTCGCCTGGGCGCCGATCCCAGAGCCCTACTCCGACATGGGTTCCATCGAGTTCGCTCGCCACGTGATCACCGAGTGCGACGTCGCGCTGTCGCCCGGCGTCGGCTTCGGTGCACAGGGCGACGGGTACGTGCGGTTCGCCCTCATCGAGAACGAGCAGCGCATCGCGCAGGCCGCCCGGCAGCTGCGCAAGGGCCTCACCCGGCTGCACTGAGCGGTATCAGCGCGCCGCCCCCGCCCTCCTCAGCAGCAGGGGCCGGCGCAGCAGCGCGCCGGCCGAGGGCAGGAGGCTCGCCGATGACCGCCACGCAGACCCCGACGCAGGCCCCGCCGGACGGCCGGGCCGCCAGGCGCCGACCACGACCGCACCGGTGGGCGCAGACCCGCCCGGCGCCGACCGGCACGGCGCTGCGCACCGACGAGAACATCCAGGGCAACGTGCTCGCCGGCTTCAACAAGGACCACCAGCTGCTGCTCGTGCTGCGCTGGCCGGACGCCGCCGCCGGCCGCGCGTGGCTGACCGAGCTGACGCCGCGGCTCGCGACGTCCGCCGCGGTCACGGCGTTCAACGAGCGGTTCAGCGCCGCCCGGCACCTGACCGGCACCGACCCCGACCTGACCGCGGTGTGGACCAACGTGTCGTTCACCAGCGCCGGTCTCACCGACCTCGCGCCGGGCGCGGTCACCGACCTGGCCGCGCACCACGACCTGCACCGCGGCCTGAAGGCCTTCCTCGACGGCGCGGGCACGCCGCAGATGTGCGCCGCCGTCGGCGACGCGGGCCGCAGCGCCCCGGAGCACTGGCTGTTCGGCCGCACCGACACCACGGCGCACGCCCTGGTCACCGTGGCGGCCGACCGCCCGGTCGACCTCGACCTCGAGGTGGCGCACCAGCGCGCCCTCGCGGCCGCGCACGGCCTGACGGTGGTGTTCGAGCAGGAGGGCGAGACGCTGCCCGGGGCGGCCGCCGGCCACGAGCACTTCGGCTTCAAGGACGGCATCTCGCAGCCCGGCGTCATCGGCTTCGACCACCCCGACCCCGCCGACCCGGGGCAGGTCGAGGGCAGCCTCGGCACCGACCTGGTCGCCGCCGGCACGTTCGTCTGCGGCTACCCGATGGACGACGACGCGCACACGGTGCCGGTGCCGTCCTGGATGTTCGACGGCAGCTTCCTCGTCACCCGTCGCCTGGCGCAGGACGTGCCCGGGTTCTGGTCGGGCGTCGAGGAGCAGTTCGAGACGCTGCCGGACGCCGCGAGGCACGACCCGGTGAACGGCATCGGCAGCGCCGACTCGCTCGCCGCCCGGCTGGTGGGCCGCTGGCGCAGCGGCACCCCGACCGACCACGCGCCGCTCATCGACAACCGCAGCGCGCAGGACCCCGCGCGCGACAACGACTTCGACTTCGCGTCGGACACCGCTGGTGACCGGACGCCGGCCTGCGCGCACATCCGCAAGGTGTACCCGCGCAGCGGTGCCGAGACGGCCGCCATCGCCACGACCGAGGAGGAGACGAAGCGCCGGCGGATCATGCGGCGCGGCATCCCGTTCGGGCAGCCGTTCCAGCCCACCGGCGGGCGCGGCGGCGGCGTCGACTCGAGCCGCGGCCTGGTGTTCCAGTGCTACCAGTCCGACCTCGACGGCCAGTTCGTGTTCCTGCAGCAGCGGTGGATCAACTTCGGCGGGTTCCCCGACCCGGGCACCGGCACCGACGTCGTCATCGGGCACGAGAGCGACGTGACCGTGCGCGCCGGCGGCACCCCGCACACCCTGCACTTCGCGCAGTTCGTGCACACGCAGGGCGCCCTCTACACGTTCACGCCGTCGCTGCCGACCGTGCGGGCGCTCGCCCAGGGCCTGCCGCTCGAGGTCGGCTGACCCAGCCGCCGTCCCCGAGCGCGGGCAGACGTCGACGCCGGGCCGAGCAGGGGCGGCCACGGGGGACCTCTGCCCGCGCGGCGGGACGCGTCCGAGCGGCAGATCCGAGGAGGCACGTGATGACGACGACCCCGCAGGACCCGACCCCAGCCGCCGCGACCTTCGTGCTGGAGCTCGACGGCGTGGCCGTCGGGCGCGCCGAGCGGGTCGAGTGGCTGTCGGTGGCCCGGCAGACGATCGAGCTGCGCGAGGGCGGCGACCCCGGACCGCCCCGACGGCTGCCCGGTCGGTGGGAGGCGGGTGACGTCACGCTGACCCGCGGCCTCACGACCGACCGCGGGTTCCAGGACTGGGTCGCCGCCGAGCTGGCGGCCGACGGCTCGGTGCCCCCGGTGCGCCGCCAGGCCGCGGTGGTGGTGCTCGCACCGGACGGCGCGCAGCTGCGCCGGGTCGTGCTGCACCGCGCCTGGCCCAGCCGCCTCGCGATCGGCACCGACCCGGCGGGCCGGCCGGTCGAGGTGCTCACCGTCGTGTGCGACGGCGTCGAGCTGGGGTAGCGCGTCAGGCGTCGGGGGTGCGCAGCACGCAGAACGCGTTGCCCTCGGGATCGGTCATGACCACCCACTGCACGTCGCCCTGACCGATGTCGACCGGCTGCGCCTCCAGCGTCACGAGCCGCTCGACCTCGCCGGCCTGCGGGTCGCCGGGCAGCGGGCGGACGTCGAGGTGCAGGCGGGGCCGCGGACCCTCGGGCGGCTCGTCGGTGGGCAGGAACTCGAGGCAGGGGCCGCCGTCCGGGGACCGCAGGGTCGGGAACTCACGGCCCTCGACCCGCTGCCAGCCGGACGCCGCGTGCCAGAAGGCCGCCTCGACCTCGGGGTCGAGCGCAGGGTGCACCACGGTGCCGACCGGACCGTTCGCCAGCAGCTCCTCGCGCGGCTCGAGCACGCAGAGCTCGTTGCCCTCGGGGTCGCGCAGCACCACCCAGGGCACGTCGCCCTGCCCGACGTCCGCGTGCGAGGCGCCCGCGGCCAGCAACCGGTCGACGAGCTCGGCCTGGTGCTCGGCCGAGCGCGAGGTGAGGTCGAGGTGCAGCCGGTTCTGCCGCGTCTTCGGTCCGACGCCGGGGTCGACCACCAGGCAGATCTCGATGCCGGGCTCGCCCTCCTGCGGGCCGAGGTCGATCTCGTCGTCGTCCTGGTACGTCACCCGGTAGCCCAGGGCGTCGAGCCAGAACCGCGCCTGGCCATCTCGGTCGAGCGTCTGCAGCACGAGGCCTTCCATGCGGGTCGCCATGGCGGGCAGCGTAAACGCGGTGGCCGGGGCTCACTACGATCGGCGCATGAGTCACGTGCTGTCCGCGGTCGCCTGGCCCTACGCCAACGGCCCGCGCCACATCGGTCACGTCGCCGGCTTCGGCGTCCCCTCCGACGTGTTCAGCCGCTACATGCGGATGGCCGGCCACGACGTGCTCATGGTCAGCGGCACCGACGAGCACGGCACGCCGATCCTGGTGCAGGCGGACGCCGAGGGCGTCACCGCGCGCGAGCTCGCCGACCGCTACAACCGGGTGATCGTCGAGGACCTCGCCGCGCTCGGCCTGAGCTACGACCTGTTCACCCGGACGACGACCCGCAACCACTACGCGGTGGTGCAGGAGCTGTTCCGCGGGGTGCAGCGCAACGGCTACATGGTCGAGCAGACGACCCGCGGCGCCATCTCGCCGTCGACCGGACGCACCCTGCCCGACCGGTTCATCGAGGGCACCTGCCCGATCTGCGGGTACGACGGGGCGCGCGGCGACCAGTGCGACAACTGCGGCAACCAGCTCGACCCGACCGACCTGATCGACCCGCGCAGCCGGATCAACGGCGAGACGCCCGAGTTCGTCGAGACCCAGCACTTCTTCCTCGACCTGCCGGCGCTCGCCGACGCGCTGCGCCGGTACCTGCAGGGCCGCGAGGCCACCGGCACCTGGCGGCCGAACGTCATCCGGTTTACCCAGAACCTGGTCGACGACCTGCGCCCGCGCGCGATGACCCGCGACCTCGACTGGGGCATCCCGGTGCCGGGCTGGGAGGACCAGCCCACCAAGCGGCTCTACGTCTGGTTCGACGCGGTCGTCGGGTACCTGTCGGCGTCGATCGAGTGGGCCCGGCGCACGGGTGACCCCGAGGCGTGGCGCGCCTGGTGGAACGACCCGGCGGCGCTGTCGTACTACTTCATGGGCAAGGACAACATCACCTTCCACGCCCAGATCTGGCCGGCCGAGCTGCTGGGCTACGACGGCGAGGGCGACCGCGGCGGGGAGCCCGGCGTCTACGGCCGGCTCGAGCTGCCGACCGAGGTGGTGAGCAGCGAGTACCTGACGATGGAGAGCAGGAAGTTCTCGTCGAGCCGCGGCGTGGTCATCACGGTGCGCGACGTGCTCGAGCGCTACCAGCCGGATGCGCTGCGCTACTTCCTGTCGGCCGCCGGGCCGGAGAACCAGGACACCGACTTCACCTGGGCCGAGTTCGTGCGCCGCACCAACGACGAGCTGGTCGCCGGCTGGGGCAACCTGGTGAACCGCACGGCGAACCTGGTGCACAAGAACTTCGGCGAGATCCCGGCCGCGGGCGAGCTGACCGACGCCGACCGCGGCCTGCTCGAGCTGACCGGCACGACGGCGTTCGCGACCGTCGGCGGCCTGATCGAGCAGCACCGGCAGAAGCAGGCGCTGGCCGAGGCGATGCGGGTGGTGTCGGCGGTCAACACCTACCTGTCCGACCAGGCGCCGTGGAAGCTGAAGGACGACCGCGACCGGATGGCGACCGTGCTGCACTGCGCGGTGCAGGCGATCAGCGACTGCCGGCTGCTGCTGTCGCCGTTCCTGCCGTTCAGCGCGCAGGCGGTGCACGAGGTCTTCGGCGGCACCGGCGAGGTGTCGCCGATGCCGCAGGTGCGCGAGGTCGACGACCTCGACGGCGGCCCCGGGTACCCGATCCTGACCGGCGACTACTCGACGCTGCCGCGGTGGGAGTCGACGCCGGTCGTCGCCGGCACGCCGGTCGGCCCGCCGGTGCCCGTGTTCACCAAGCTCGACACCGCCGTGGTCGACGACGAGCTGGCTCGGCTGGCCGAGCGCGCGCAGTGAGCGGCGGCTCGGAGCGCGGCACCCGCCCGCCGTCGCCCGACCCGCTGCCGCTGCCCGTCGTCGACGACCACACGCACCTCGACATCCCGGGGTCGGCGCGCGGTGCGGAGGCCGAGGGCGAGCCGTCGGTCACCGACCTGCTCGAGCGGGCCGCCGCGGTCAACGTGCCGCGCGCGGTGCAGATCGGCTGCGACCTGCCCGGCGCCCGCCAGACCATCGAGCTGGTCGAAGCGCACCCGCAGCTGCTCGGCGGGGTCGCCCTGCACCCCAACGAGGCGCCGCGGCTGGCGGCGCTCGGGCAGCTCGACGAGGCGCTGGCCGAGATCGAGGCCCTCGCGGCGCACCCGCGCGTCCGCGTGGTGGGGGAGACCGGGCTGGACTTCTTCCGCACCGGGCCGGACGGCGTGGCCGCCCAGGAGGCGTCGTTCCGGGCGCACATCGACCTGGCGAAGCGGCTCGACCTGACCCTGCAGATCCACGACCGCGACGCCCACGACGACGTGCTGCGGGTGCTGGAGGAGGAGGGTGCCCCGCCGCGCACGGTCTTCCACTGCTTCAGCGGCGACGCCGTCATGGCCCGGCGCTGCGTCGACGCCGGCTACGTGCTCTCGTTCGCCGGCACCGTGACGTTCAAGAACGCCCAGCCGCTGCGCGACGCCCTCGCCGTGACGCCGCTCGACCAGCTGCAGGTCGAGACCGACGCGCCGTACCTGACGCCGGCGCCGCACCGCGGCCGGGTCAACGCCAGCTACCTGGTGCCGCTGACCGTGCGGGCGATGGCGCAGACGCTCGCCGTCGACGTCCCCACCCTGTGCACGCAGCTCGCCGACACGGCCGATCGGCTGTACGGATCCTGGTAGGAGTGCAACACCCCCGCGCCGAGCGGCGTCTTGAGAGGGCAGGGACACACACCGACTCTCGAAGGAGCAGGGATGAGCGAGCAGCAGGCACGAGCCGCACGACGACGCAGCCGGGCGATCACCGCAGGGGTGCTGGCGGGTGGCATCACGCTGGCGGGCGGCGCGGCCGCCTTCGCCGCCGGTGGCCACGACGGCTCGGACGCCGACGGCCGCACCCCCCGGACCACGCACTCGGCCGCTCAGCCGGCCGCGCAGCCCGCCGAGTCGACCCGCAGGACCCGCGAGGCCGGGCAGACCCGGCGCACCGAGGCGAAGAAGGCGGCCACGTCGGCCACCTCGACCTCGGGCCGGCGCGGCACCACGCCGTCCAAGACCCCGCTTCCGGCGGACGACGTCGACCAGGCCGCCTACGACGCCTACTGGGGCGCGGGCTACGACGAGAACGACGCCTCGCTCCTGGCGGAGCTGTGGCACCAGGACTACTTCCAGGCCAAGCAGACCGCCGGCGCCAAGCTGGCGGCGGGCAAGAAGCTGCCGATCGAGCCGGGCGAGGGCGCCAAGCTGCTCCCGAAGACCGACCGTCAGATCGACGCCTTCTTCCGGGCCGGGTACGACTACGACGACGCGGTGAAGCTGCGGAAGCTGTGGCACACCGAGGACGTCTACGGTGCGAAGCTCAAGGCGGGCAAGAAGCTGCTCGCGCACCAGACGCTGCCGGTCAAGCCCTGATCGCACAGCGCCGACAGGACGTCGTATGACGCTTCGCCGCACCGGCTTCGAGCTGGAGCTGCTGGCACCGCCCGGGACCGACCGGGCGGTGCTGGCCGCTGCGCTCGCGAGCCGGTGCGGCGGCGGCGTCCGGCCGGTGTTCCACGCCGACAGCGAGCCGTCGCTGGTGCCGGGGATGGGGTCGTTCCTGCACCTGACGCCGGGGTTCGCCGTGCACGACGCCGAGGGCCTGCCGGTGGCGACCCTCGTCGACGACATCACCATCGCGGTGCCGCCGACCGGCCCGCGCCGAGAGGGCTGGTACCGGCTGCTGTCGGACGACCAGCGGCTGCTGCGCCTCGTCGCGCTGCACGCCGACCCGGGTGCCGCGCCGGGGGCGGTGCTCGAGCCGGTGGCGGAGCTGTTCGGCACGACGGTCGAGCGGTTCGGGCCGTTCGGCAGGGTCGGCGACGAGACCGGGTCGACCGTGGCGCTGGCCGCGCCGCTGCCGCCCGGCCGCGAGCGGCCGTGCGAGATCGTCACGCCGCCGATCGAGCGCGACCACCTCGCGGTGCTGGAGTCGCTGCTGGCGCCGGCCCGGGCGCTCGGCTTCACGGTGCCGGTCGAGGCGGCCGTGCACCTGCACGTCGACGGCGGCCCGTTCCGGCAGGTGCACGCGTTCACGAACCTGGTGCGGCTGTTCGCCTGGTGGCGCCCGCAGCTGCGGCAGCTGCTCGGCACGAACCCCGGGTGCGTCCGGCTCGCGCCGCTGCCGGAGACGGCGGTGGCGCTGGTCGAGCAGCGCTGGGACTCGTGGGAGCAGCTGCAGGCGGCCGCCCGCGAGGTGGGGTTGGTGAAGTTCGCCGACGTCAACCTCACCCAGCTGGTGGCCGAGCGACCGCTGCGCGACACCGTCGAGGTGCGGGTGCTGCCCGGCTCCATCGAGGGGGCGGACGTCGTCGCGCGGGCCGAGCTCGTCGAGGGGCTGCTGCGGCGCTGCGAGTCGGAGCGGCCGGTGCCGCCGCCGTCCGCCGGCGTCGCCGTCGAGCACCTGCTGGACGGCGACGAGTGAACGACGTCCCGCTCGACTTCGACGCCTTCGCGCGCGCCGAGCTGCCGGCCCTGCTGCGGTTCGCGACCGCGGTGGCCGGCGACCCCGAGCTCGCCGCCGACGTCGTCCAGGACGCGATGGTGAAGGCGCACAGCCGGTGGCGGCACATCGCGGCCACCGACCGCCCCGACCTGTACGTCCGTCGCATGGTCGTCAACCAGCACCTGTCGTGGCGGCGGCGCTGGCACGTCCGCACGATCGTCCCGGTGCACGACGACGTCCTGCACGCCCGGGCGTCGGCCGAACCCGATGCCTCGCAACGGGTCTCGGACCGCGACGACGTGCTGCGCCGGCTCGAGCAGCTGCCCCGCCGGCAGCGCGCCGTGCTGGTGCTCCGATTCTTCGAGGGGCTCGACGACACCGAGATCGCCCAGGTGCTCGGCACCAGCCCCGTCACCGTCAGGTCCAACGCATCACGTGCCCTCGCCGCGCTGCGCCGGCACGCCCTGCACGCCCAGGAGGTCCTGTGAGTCCCGACGACGAGCTGCGCGCGGCGTTCGACGCGCTGGCCGGCCGCGCCCCCGACAGCGGCGCCGTGCACGACCGCATCACGGGTCGCATCGCGCGTCGGCACCGGGCGCGGCAGGCGGTCGCCGCCGGTGGCGCGGCGCTCGCGGTCGGCGGCATCGTCGCCGGCAGCGCGGTGCTGCACGGCGCGGTCGGGTCGCACCCGGTGGTCGCCGCCACCACGACCCCCACCACCGCCACGGCACCGGCCGCCACCGGGTCGACGGCGACGCCCAGCACGTCGCCCACCAGCACCGTGACCAGGCGCGGCACGTCGGGTGCGACCGTCACCTCGCCATCGACGACGGAGGGGGCGACGCCGCTCTCGGTCGCACCGCCCGCCGAGCGCGCGGCCTTCTCGGGCGGGGGCTACGACCTGGGCGATGCGCAGGAGCTCGCTCGGCTCTGGGGCGCGCCGGACGCCGGGCTGGCCAAGGCGGTGGCCGGGCGGCGCCTGCTCGACGGCGGGTCGCTCCCGATCGAGCCCGGCCACCGGTCGTCGCGCCAGCCCACCAACTACGTGGCGCAGGCGGTCTACCGCTTCTTCGGCGCCGGGTTCGACTACGACGACGCGGTGCGCCTGGCGCAGCTGTGGAAGGCCGAGGACGTGTACACGGCGAAGGCGGTGGCCGGCCAGATGCTGCTCGACGGGGTGCCGGTGCCTCGCTGACCCACGCGCTCCCCCCGCCCGCCGTCCGCGAGCACGGTTGGCACTGGCTCGTCGGACGCGGGCGGGGGCGAGGTCGTCGGTCGGCATCCGTCCTGGCGCGACCTCGCCGTTTGTCCCGGTCGTGACCGCACCGTTACCCTCGACGACGGACAGCCGGGATCGGTCGTCGCCTCCTGCACCGCACGAGGCGTCGTCGTCCCGGGTGCCGCGCTCCTCGGGGGAGTGCACCTGACCGGTGCACGGGCGCGCGCGCCCGGGCCGCCGTGCCCGGGCAGCACGACGTCAGGACCCCTGTGCTCTCTCGCCCCGTGCGCCTCGGCCTCCAGGCCCTCGCCCTGCTCGGCGTCGTCGGCGGCACCGCCGCCTTCGCCGGTCTCGACCACTCGGTCGAGCTCGTGGTCGACGGCCGGGCCCGCACGGTGCACGCGTTCGGCGGCACCGTCGCCGATGTGCTGGCCAGCGAGGACGTCTCGGTGGGCGGCCACGACATCGTGTCGCCGGCGCCCGGCTCCCGCGTCACCGACGACAGCACCGTCGTCGTCCGCTACGGCCGCCCGCTCACGGTCACCACCGACGGCGACGCCACCCGCTACTGGACGACGGCGCGCTCGGTCGACGAGGCCATCGCCCAGCTCGACCTGCGCGCCGACCGCGCCCGGCTCTCGGTGTCGCGCTCGATGCCGCTGGGTCGGCAGGGCCTGGCCCTCGACGTCGACACCCTGAAGCAGGTCGACCTCAGCGTCGGTGGCGAGCGCACCGAGCAGACGACGTACGCGACCACCGTCGGCGAGCTGCTCGACCAGCTGCAGCTCACCGTCGACGACGACGACCGGCTCTCGACGCCGCGCAGCACGAAGCTGACCGAGGCCACGAAGATCGTGCTCACCCGGGTCGAGCACCGGCGCTCCTCGAAGACCAAGAAGGTCGCGTTCACCACGACCAGCAGCAAGAGCGCGAAGCTGGACAAGGGCACCACGAAGGTCGTCACGAAGGGCCGTGCCGGCACCGCGAAGGTGACCTACGACGACACGTACACGAACGGGAAGCGCACCGACCGCGAGGTGGTCGCGACCGTCGTGGTGCGCAGGGCCCGCGCGCAGGTGGAGCAGGTCGGCACCCGCGAGGTGAAGACGGCGATCCCCAGCGGCGGCGGCGGTGGCCTGAACTGGGCGGCGCTGGCCCGCTGCGAGTCCGGCGGCAACCCGCGCGCGGTCAACCCGGCCGGGTACTACGGGCTGTACCAGTTCTCGCTCTCGACCTGGGCCGGCGTCGGCGGCAGCGGCAACCCGGTGAACGCCTCGGCGTCCGAGCAGACCGCCCGCGCGCAGGCGCTGTACAAGCGCGGCGGTGCCGGGCAGTGGGGCTGCGGCAGCCATCTCTTCGACTGACACCGGCGGGCCCGACGGCCTGCTCGGCGGCGGTGACGTGCGGGCGCTCGCCGAGGCGCTGGGCCTGCGGCCGACGAAGCAGCGCGGGCAGAACTTCGTCACCGACGCCAACACCGTGCGTCGGATCGTGCGCACCGCCGAGCTCACCCCGGACGACGTCGTCGTCGAGGTCGGGCCCGGGCTGGGGTCGCTGACCCTCGCGCTGCTGCCCGTCGTGCGCCGGGTCGTCGCGGTCGAGATCGACGACGTGCTGGCGTCGGCGCTGCCCGCCACCGTCGCGGCCCGGCGCCCCGACCTGGCCGGCCGGCTCGAGGTGGTGCACGCCGACGCGCTCGCCGTGCGCGAGCTGCCCGGGCCGCCGCCGACCGCCCTGGTCGCGAACCTGCCGTACAACGTGTCGGTGCCGGTGCTGCTGCACCTGCTCGAGCTGCTGCCGAGCCTGCGCTCCGGGCTGGTGATGGTGCAGGCCGAGGTCGCCGACCGGCTGGCCGCGCCGCCCGGCTCGCGCACCTACGGCGTGCCGAGCGTGAAGGCCGCGTGGTGGGCCGACGTGACGCGCGCCGGCGCCGTGGGGCGCACGGTGTTCTGGCCGGTGCCGAACGTCGACTCCGGGCTGGTGCGGCTGGTGCGCCGCGACCCGCCGTCCGACGTCCCGAGGCGCCAGGTGTTCCGCGTCGTCGACGCCGCGTTCGCCCAGCGCCGCAAGGGGCTGCGGGCCGCGCTCGCCGGGCTCGCGGGATCGGCCGCCGACGCCGAGCGGGCCCTGCTGGCGGCCGGTCTCGACCCCCGCACGCGCGGCGAGCAGCTCGACGTCACGGCGTTCGCCCGGCTGGCCGCCGAGCTGCCCGGCCCGGCCTGAGTGCGCGGACAGCCCGGGACCGCCCGTAGGGTGCAGCCATGACGACCCGCTCGCTGTCGGTGACGGCGCGCGTGCCCGCGAAGATCAACCTCGACCTCGCGGTGGGTCCCGTGGGGCCGGACGGCTACCACCCGGTGGCCACCGTCTTCCACGCCCTCGGGCTGTACGACGACCTCACCGTGACCCCGACCGACGACGGGTCGTTCGAGCTGCTGGTCGAGGGCGAGCACGTCGAGGGCGTGCCCACCGACGACACCAACCTCGCGCTGCGTGCCGCCCGCCTGGTCGCGACCCGCGGCGAGGTCGAGCAGGGTGCCGTGCTCGAGCTGCGCAAGGGCATCCCGGTGGCGGGCGGCATGGCGGGCGGCTCGGCCGACGCCGCCGCCGCGCTCGTGGCCTGCGATCTGGCCTGGCGCACCGGGATGTCGCGCGCCGAGCTGCACGAGATGGCCGGCGAGCTCGGGTCGGACGTCGCGTTCGCCCTGGTCGGCGGCACCGCGATCGGGCAGGGCCGCGGCGAGCAGATCTCGCCGGCGCTGGCCCGTGGGCAGTACCACTGGGTGCTGGCGCTGTCGGCGACCGGGCTGTCGACCGCGGCCGTCTACGCCGAGCACGACCGGCTCGCCACCGGCCACCAGCTGGCCGAGCCGCGCGTCGCCGACGCCGTCATGCAGGCCCTGCGCACCGGCGACGCGGTGGCCCTCGGGCGGTCGCTGCGCAACGACCTGCAGCGGGCTGCGGTGTCGCTGCGCCCCGAGCTCGGCGACCTCGTCGAGCTGGGGCAGGAGTACGGCGCCCTCGGCGGCGTCGTGAGCGGCTCGGGGCCGACCGTCGCCTTCCTGGTGCGCGACCACGAGCACGCGCTCGACCTGTCGGTGGCGCTCACGGCGTCCGGCGCCTGCGAGCAGGTCAGGCGCGCGCACGGCCCGGTGCACGGCGTCCGCACCGGCGACCTGCCGAGGATCCCGTGAGCACGAAGGGGCGGGCGTGGCCGACAACCTGGTGAACCTCGAGCGGGCGCAGCTGGCGCTCGGCACCCGGGTGCTGCTCGACGGCGTGTCGCTGGGCATCTCGGCCGGCGACCGGATCGGCGTCGTCGGGCGCAACGGCGGCGGCAAGTCGACCCTGCTGCGGGTGCTGGCCCGGCTGCAGCCGGTCGACGACGGCCGCGTGACGCACACCGGCGGCCTCACCGTCGGCGTGCTCGGGCAGACCGACCAGCTCGACCCGGCCGCGAGCGTGCGCACCAGCGTCGTCGGCGACCGGGCCGACCACGACTGGGCCGGCGACGCCCGGGTGCGCGACGTCGTCACCGGCATCCTCGGCAGCCTCGACGCCGCCGCGGTCGGCGGGCTCGACGCCCCGGTCGGTCCGTTGTCGGGCGGCGAGCGGCGCCGGGTGGCGCTGGCCGCGCTGCTCGTCGCCGACCCCGACCTGCTGCTGCTCGACGAGCCGACGAACCACCTCGACGTCGAGGGCGTCGACTGGCTGGCGCGGCACCTCAGCGGCCGGCGTCCGTCGTCGGCGCTGGTCGCCGTCACCCACGACCGCTGGTTCCTCGACGCGTCGGCCACCCAGACCTGGGAGGTGCACGACGGCGGCGTCGACGCCTACGAGGGCGGGTACGCGGCGTACGTGCTGGCCCGTGCCGAGCGCGCGCGGATGGCCGCCGTCGTCGAGGAGCGCCGGCAGAACCTGCTGCGCAAGGAGCTCGCCTGGCTGCGGCGCGGTCCGCCGGCCCGGACGTCGAAGCCGCAGTTCCGCATCGACGCCGCCAACGCGCTGATCGCCGACGAGCCGCCGCCGCGCGACGACGTGGCGCTGGTGCGCTTCGCGACGACCCGGCTGGGCAAGGACGTGCTCGACGTCGAGGACGTCGACGTCACCCTCGGCGACCGCGAGCTGCTGCACCGCATCACCTGGCGCCTCGGTCCCGGCGACCGGTGGGGGATCGTCGGCGTCAACGGCTCCGGCAAGTCGACGCTCCTGCGCGTGCTGAGCGGCGACGTCGAGCCCGCCCGCGGCAAGGTCAAGCGCGGCCGCACGGTGCGGCTGGCGTTCCTCACCCAGGAGGTCCGCGAGCTCGAGCGGCTCGCCGACACCCGCGTCGTCGACGCCGTCCGCGAGGTGCGCGAGACGACCCGGCTGGGCGACCGCGAGGTGACCGCCTCGCAGCTGGCCGAGCGGCTCGGGTTCACCGGGGGCCGGCAGCGCACGTTCGTCCGAGACCTGTCGGGCGGCGAACGTCGCAGGTTGCAGCTGTTGCGGTTGCTCATGGACGAGCCGAACGTGCTGCTGCTCGACGAGCCGACGAACGACCTCGACGTCGACACGCTCACTGCGCTCGAGGACCTGCTCGACGGCTGGGCCGGCACGCTCGTCGTCGTCTCGCACGACCGGTACGCCCTCGAGCGTCTGTGCGACCGGCAGCTCGCTCTGCTCGGCGACGGAGCGCTGCGCGACCTGCCCGGGGGCGTCGACGAGTACCTGCGGCTGCGCGCGGCCTCGCTCACGTCGTCCGACCCCCGGCCGGCTGGTGCCGCCGCCCCGGTGACCGATGCCGCGACGCAACGGACGGCGCGCAAGGACATGGCCCGCATCGAGCGCCGCCTGCAGCGCATCGAGGTCGAGGTGACGCAGCTGCACGACACCATGGCCGCGCAGGCCACCGACCACGTCGCCGTCGGCAAGCTGGACGAGCAGCTGCGCGCCCTGCACGCCGAGCGCGACGACCTCGAGGCCCAGTGGCTCGAGGCCGCCGACGCCCTCGACTAGCACCCCCCCACCCCCCTTCCGCGCGTCAGCCCGCTTTGCGTACGTCAACCCGCTCGCCGGGGGCTGCGAGCGGGCTGAAGCGCGGAAAGCGGGCTGACGCGCGGAAAGGGGACGAGCGGCGGAACGGGTTGGCGGTACGGGGCGGGTACGGCGACGGTAGAGTTCGGCGTCGTGAGCTCACCGCCGTTGCCGCCGCTCGACGTCACGCCGCGGGTGGACCTGGAGTGGGGGCTGCAGGGGGCGCGGCGGTTCGCCGAGCGGGTCGACGTCGTGGTGGTGGTCGACGTGCTGTCGTTCAGCACCTCGGTGACCGTGGCCTGCGAGCGCGGGGCCCGCGTGTGGCCGCACCCCGGTGGCGAGGAGGCGCACGCGCTGGCCCGCAGCATCGAGGCCGTGCTCGCCGGCACCCGCAGCCACACCAGCGGCCCGAGCCTGTCGCCGACGTCGCTGCTCGACCTCCCCGAGGGGTCGCGTCTGGTGCTGCCGTCGCCGAACGGCTCGTCGATCACGCACGCGCTGATGAACGCCAAGGTCGCCGTCGTCGCCGGCGGCCTGCGAAACGCCGCGGCGGTCGCTCGGTACGTGCGCGACGTCGGCGCCGAGCGGGTCGCCGTGGTGCCGGCCGGCGAGCGCTGGCCCGACCACTCGCTGCGGTTCGCCTACGAGGACCTCGTGGGTGCGGGGGCCGTGGTGCGCCGGCTCACGGAGACCGTGCCCGGCCTGTTCCGCTCGCCCGAGGCCGAGGCGGCCGCGCTGGCGTTCGCCGAGCTGCAGCCGCTCGACGGCACGCCGTCCGGCCGCGAGCTCGTCGAGCGGGGCTTCGCGGACGACGTCCGGCTGGCCGAGCAGGTCGACGCGTCCGACGTCGTGCCGGTGCTGCGCGAGGGCCGGTTCGCGGCGGCGGCGCTGCCGAGCACCCTCTAGCTCGACGGGTCAGGACAGCGCGTCGAACGGCGCGACGAGTCGGCGCAGCAGGTCGGCGAGCGCGGCGGCGTCCGCGGCGCCCAGCGCCGAGAGCAGCTCGTGCTCGCGGTGCAGCAGCCCGGCGAACGCGTCGTCGACGGTGCGACGGCCGGTGTCGGTGAGCCGCACGATGACGCCGCGCCGGTCGCGCGGGTCGGGCAGCCGCTCGACGAGCCCCCGCGAGGTGAGCCGGTCGACCCGGTTGGTCATGGTGCCGCTGGTGACGAGCGTCTGGGTCACGAGCTGGCCGGGCGACAGCTCGTAGGGCGCGCCGGCGCGGCGCAGGGCCGACAGCACGTCGAACTCCCACCCCTCCAGGCCGTGCTCGGCGAACGCGGCCCCGCGGGCCCGGTCGAGGTGGCGCGACAGCCGCGACACCCGCGACAGCACCTCGAGCGGCTGCACGTCGAGGTCGGCCCGCTCGCGCCGCCAGGCGGCCACGATGCGGTCGACCTCGTCGGGCCCGGGGGTCGGCGCGGCGAGGTCGGTGGTCACCCGCCGATCGTAGGCCTCTCGACGCCAAGATTCTTGACGGTCGCCAGGTGTCTTGATATCAAGATACCTGTGCCGACCTGGGACCCCGAGCTGTACGGACGCTTCGCCGCCGAGCGCGGCCGACCGTTCGCCGACCTGCTGGCCCGCGTCGGCCACGACGACCCGCGGCTCGTCGTCGACCTCGGCTGCGGGCCGGGCGACCTGACCGCCTCGCTGACCCGCCGCTGGCCCGCGGCCGACGTCGTGGGCGTCGACTCCTCGCCGGCGATGCTCGAGCGGGCGGCCGCCCACGCCTGCCCGCGGCTGCGGTTCGAGCCGGCCGACGTGCGCGACTGGACGCCGCCCGAGGGCCTCGACGTGCTGGTGTCGAACGCGACGCTGCAGTGGGTGCCCGGCCACCTCGACCTGCTGCGCGCGTGGGTGGCGGCGATGCGCCCCGGGTCGTGGCTCGCCGTCCAGGTGCCCGGCAACGGCGACTCGCCGTCGCACGCCCTGATGCGCGAGGTGGCTGCGACACCGCCGTTCGACGCCCACCTGCCCGACGTGCTCACCGACCGGCTGACCTCGCCCGACCCCACGACGTACGCCGAGCTGCTGGCCGGCGCCGGGTGCGCGGTCGACGCGTGGGAGACGACGTACGCGCACGTGCTCGACCCGGCCGGCGAGCTCGGCGACGACGCGGTGCTCACCTGGGTCAGCGGCACCGGGCTGCGGCCGGTCACCGACGCCCTCGCCGACCAGACCGACCTGCGACGGCGCTTCGTCGACGCGTACGCGGCGCGGCTGCGCGCGGCCTACCCGCGCCGCCCGTGGGGCACGCTGCTGCCGTTCCGCCGGGTCTTCGTCGTGGCCCGGGTCGGCGGTGCGGCATGACGGTGGTCGGGCTGCACCACGTGCAGGTCGCCTGCCCGGCCGGCAGCGAGGACGCGCTGCGCGGGTTCTACGGCGGCCTGCTGGGGCTGCCCGAGCTGCCGAAGCCGCCGGTCCTCGCTGCGCGCGGCGGCGTCTGGTTCAGGGTCGGGGCGCAGGAGCTGCACCTCGGCGTCGAGCCCGGGTTCGTACCCGCCCGCAAGGCGCACCCCGCGCTGCTGGTCGACGACGTCGACGCCCTCGCCGCCGCGGTCGAGGCCGCCGGGCTGCCGGTGCGCTGGGACGACCAGGTGCCCGGCGTCCGGCGGTTCCACACCGACGACCCGGTGGGCAACCGCATCGAGCTGCAGCAGGGCTGACCTCGCTGGGCGGCCGCACCGTTCCAGCGGCGTGCACGCCGATCGAACGGTGCCGCAGCCCACTTCACGTGGCTGGCGTCGCCCCCGGGCGGCCGGAGATCAGCCGGGGCTCGGTCTGCAGGGCGGCCAGGCCGTTCCAGGCGAGGTTGACGACGTGGGCGGCGACGTCGGCGCGGTCGGGACGGCGGGCGTCGAGCCACCACTGGCCGGTGAGCGCGACCATGCCGACGAGCATCTGCGCGTACATCGGGGCCGTCTCGGGGTCGAGGTCGCGGCGGGTGAACTCGGCCGCCAGCAGGTGCTCGACCTGGCTGGCGACCTCGCCGATCAGGCTGGCGAACGAGCCGGTCGAGGCGGCGACGGGGGAGTCGCGCACCAGCACCCGGAAGCCGTCGGTGGAGTGCTCGATGTAGCCGAGCAGCCCGAGCGCCGCCTGCTCGACCAGCACCCGCGACGACGCCCCGGAGGTCAGCGCGCCGGTGATCTCGTCGAGCAGCGCGCGGATCTCGCGGTCGACGACGACGGCGTACAGCCCCTCCTTGCCGCCGAAGTGCTCGTAGACGACCGGCTTCGAGACCTCGGCGCGAGCGGCGATCTCCTCCACGCTCGTCGCCTCGTAGCCCTTCTCGGCGAACAGCGAGCGCCCGACGTCGAGCAGCTGCTCGCGGCGCTGCGGTCCGGTCATCCGCGGACGCCGGGCCGGCCGGCTGCTCGACGACGGCTCCGGGGTGGCGGGGGGCACGCCTCCACCATGCCAGGCGCTGGCACACTGTCGCCTGCGATCCGCCCTGGTGTAACGGCAGCACGCGGGCCTTTGGAGCCTTGCAGTCCCCGTTCGAATCGGGGGGGCGGAGCCCGCCGCGGGTGCTTGTACGATCGCCGGGTGCTGCGCCGACACCGCCCCTGCACCCCGTGACCGCCGACCCCACCGCCATCGCCGCCGTGGTGGTGCTGGCCGCCGGTGAAGGCACCCGGATGCGCTCGACCACCCCGAAGGTGCTGCACCGCATCGGCGGCCGCTCGCTGCTCGGCCACGCGGTCGCCGCCGCCCAGGGCCTCGGGCCGCGCCACCTGGCGGTCGTCGTCCGGCACGACCGCGACCGGGTCGCTGCGCACGTCGAGGCGCTCGCGCCGGAGGCGGTCGTCGCCGACCAGGACGAGGTGAAGGGGACCGGCCGCGCCGTGCAGTGCGCGCTCGACGCGCTGCCCGACCTCGAGGGCACCGTCGTGGTCACCTATGGCGACGTGCCGCTGCTCACCACCGCCACGCTGGCCGGTCTGGTGGCCGCGCACGAGTCGGAGGGCGACGCGGTCACCGTGCTGACCAGCGTCGTCGACGACCCGACGGGGTACGGCCGGGTGCTGCGCGCGGACGACGGGTCGGTGCTCGCGATCGTCGAGCAGAAGGACGCCACCCAGTCGCAGCGGGCGGTGCGCGAGATCAACTCCGGCATCTACGCCTTCGAGGCCGCGGTGCTGCGGCGGGCGCTCGCCGGGCTGACCACCGACAACGCGCAGGGCGAGCTGTACCTCACCGACGTGCTCGCGCTGGCCCGCGACGAGGGCGGCCGGGTCGCCGCGCACCAGCTCGGCGACCCGTGGCAGGGCGAGGGCGTCAACGACCGGCTGCAGCTGTCGCGGCTCGGCGCCGAGCTGAACCGCCGCACCGTCGAGCACTGGATGCGCGAGGGCGTCACCGTCGTCGACCCGGCCACCACGTGGGTCGACGTCGAGGTGCGGCTCGCAGCCGACGTCACGCTGCTGCCGGGCACCCAGCTGCACGGGCTGACCAGCATCGAGCCGGGCGCCGTCGTCGGGCCGGACACCACGCTCGAGGACGTCGTGGTGCGGGCCGGTGCCACCGTCGTCCGCACGCACGGCAGCGGGGCGGTCGTCGGCGAGGGGGCCAGCGTCGGCCCGTTCGCGTACCTGCGGCCCGGCACCCGGCTCGGCGCGCACGGCAAGATCGGCACGTTCGTCGAGACGAAGAACGCCGAGATCGGCGAGGGCACGAAGGTGCCGCACCTGTCGTACGTCGGTGACGCCACGATCGGCGACCACTCCAACATCGGGGCCGCGTCGGTGTTCGTGAACTACGACGGCGTCACCAAGTCGCGCACCACCGTCGGCAGCCACGTGCGCACCGGCTCCGACAACATGTTCGTCGCGCCGGTGACCGTCGGCGACGGCGCCTACTCCGGCGCCGGCACGGTGATCCGCAGGGACGTGCCGCCCGGGGCGCTCGCGGTCAACGTCGCGCCGCAGCGCAACGTCGAGGGCTGGACGCTGCGCAAGCGCGCCGGCACACCCTCGGCCGAGGCGGCGGCGCGCGCCCTCGACCTGCCGGACGACGTGCACGACGACAGCGAGGACGCCGACGCATGACGGGCATCACCACCACCGGCGAGAAGCGGCTCGTGCTGATCAGCGGGCGCGGCTACCCCGAGCTCGCCGAGGAGGTGGCGAAGGAGCTCGGCGTCGAGCTGGTCGACACCACGGCGTACGACTTCGCCAACGGCGAGATCTACGTGCGGTTCCAGGAGAGCCTGCGCGGCTGCGACGCGTTCGTCATCCAGAGCCACACCGCACCGATCAACCAGTGGGTGATGGAGCAGCTGATCATGACCGACGCGCTGAAGCGCGCGTCGGCCAAGCGGATCAGCTGCGTGATCCCGTTCTACGGCTACGCCCGGCAGGACAAGAAGCACCGCGGCCGCGAGCCGATCTCGGCCCGGCTGATGGCCGACCTGTTCAAGACCGCCGGCGCCGACCGGCTGATCTGCGTCGACCTGCACGCGGCGCAGATCCAGGGGTACTTCGACGGCCCGGTCGACCACCTGTGGGCGCTCCCGCTGCTGGCGCAGTACGTCGGCTCGCGGGTCGACCGCTCGAACCTCACGATCGTGTCGCCGGACGCCGGCCGGGTGCGCGTCGCCGACCAGTGGTCCGACCGCCTCGGCGCGCCGCTGGCGATCATCCACAAGCGCCGCGACCCGAACGTGCCGAACCAGGTGAAGGTGCACGAGGTCGTCGGCGACGTCGCCGGGCGCACCTGCGTGCTCGTCGACGACATGATCGACACCGCCGGCACCATCTGCCAGGCCGCCGACGCGCTCTTCGAGCAGGGCGCCGCCGACGTCATCGTCACCGCGACCCACGCCGTGCTCTCGGGCGCGGCCGCAGACCGGCTGCGCGACAGCCGGATCAGCGAGGTCGTCGTCACGAACACGCTGCCTGTGCCCGAGGAGCACCAGTTCGAGAAGCTCACGACGCTCTCGATCGCCCCGCTCATCGCCCGCGCCATCCGCGAGGTCTTCGACGACGGCTCGGTGACCAGCCTCTTCGACGGCCAGGCGTAGCCGAGTGCGCCTGTCGGCGAAGGTCGACTACGCGGTTCGCGCGTGCCTGGTCCTCGCGGCGCACGAGGGGCAGTGGATCCGCGCCGACGACGTCGCCGCGAACCAGGACGTGCCGGCGCCGTTCCTCGACACGATCCTGCGCGACCTGCGCCGCGGCGGCCTGGTCGAGAGCCGGCGCGGCCGCGAGGGCGGCCACCGGCTGGCCCGGCCGGCGCGCGAGGTGAGCGTCGCCGACGTCATCCGCGCCATCGACGGTCCCCTCGCCCTGGTGCGCGGGCTGCGTCCCGAGGCCCTGCCCTACCCGGACGACGCCCAGCCGGTGCGCGACCTGTGGCTGCGGCTGCGCGCCGCCGAGCGCGAGGTGCTCGACGGCACGACGCTCGACGCCCTCGCCTGCACCCACCGGGCGATGCACGACGCCGACGACCGGGCCATGCACGAGCCGCACCCGTGACGGGAGCCAGGAGCGAACAGGGGGTTTCCAGGTGGGCGCAGGTGCGCGACGGCCGAGACTGAGGAAGCACGATCTCTTCGTGATCCCGTTCGGAGACGGCCGTTCTGCGGTCGGTCACTGCATCGGGGTCTACGAGAAGAACGTGTACGTCGTCGTCGTGTTCGCAGGCACGGTCTCGGACGAGGAGCCGGCGTCGGCCCGGCAGGCCTGGCGATCGGGCATCGAGTTCGTTGCCATCACGCTCGACGCCAAGGTGTACGTGGGCGACTGGTCCGTGGTGGCCAACGACGTGCCGGCTCATACCGCGCCGCAGCTGAACTTCGTCGAGCGACGCGGAGCGCGCGTGCACGTCGTCGACCTCAAGGGCGCCAGCCTTCGAGAGGCCACGAGACACGAGGAGACGCGCCTGCCGATGCGGACGATCGTGGCCCCCGTGATCCTGGAACTCGCTGTGAAGGCCTCTCACGGGATCGGGGCGTGGCGATCAGAGTTCGACCAGCTCGTGCTGCAGGGCGACGTCGAGGTCGACCGCTCCTGAACGTCTTCGATGGGCACTGCGAGGTTGCCATCACGGTGGCGCGCTGGTGCCCTTTGAGCCGAGGTGCTCGGCCACGAATGCGGCGAGCCGCTCGGGTGAGGGCTGGCCCCAGCCGAGGCAGAACGGGTGGCCGGCCGGGTCGGCGTACACCTGGTGGCCCTCGTCGGCGTCGAGGTCGTCGGCACCCTGCAGGAGTCGAGCGCCGAGGGCGATGGCCTGCTCGTGCGCGGCCCGGGCGTCGGTCACGTGCAGGTCGAGGTGCACCTGCTGGGCCTCGCCGTCCGGCCACTGCGGCGGGACGTGGTCGGGTGCCAGCTGCACGCCGACGCGCCACTGCCCGTCGCCGTCGACCACCGTGTGCCAGTGATCGTCCTCGAAGACGGCGCCGTCGAGCATCCCCGCCCAGAAGGTGCTCTCGGCCTGCAGGTCCGCGGCATCGAACACGACCACCTGCCGGATGATGTCCATGCCGGCACGCTACCCAGCCGACCGGCCGCCACCGGGCCCTTCGGCCCGCCTTCGTCCACATGGTGAGCAGGGCGTCCCGAGCGTTGACCAGCCCGGGCGGTGCTCTGGACGCTGAAGTCGACCTACTGGATCATCGACTCGCACCGGAGTGCTCATGCGCCGCCGTCCGCTCGTGCTCGCCGTCACCGCCCTGACCGCCCTCGCGCTGAGCGCCTGCGGCGGTGGGTCGAGCGACGTCGTCGGTGCCTCGGCCGTCACGGCGGACGGGTCGGGCGGCACGCTGAACCTGTTCGCCTACGCCGTGCCGAAGCCCGGCTTCGACAAGGTCATCCCCGGCTTCGAGGCCACGGCCGAGGGCAAGGGCGTCGCCTTCCAGCAGTCGTACGGCGCGTCCGGCGACCAGTCGCGCAAGGTCGCGGCGGGGGCCGAGGCCGACGTCGTGAACTTCTCGGTCGAGCCCGACGTCACCCGGCTCGTCGACGCCGGCCTGGTGTCGAAGGACTGGAACACCGGCCCCACCAAGGGCCTGGCGTTCGGTTCCGTCGTGACGATCGTCGTCCGCAAGGGCAACCCCAAGAAGATCCTCGACTGGGACGACCTGCTGAAGCCGGGCGTCGAGGTCGTGACGCCCAACCCGTTCAGCTCGGGGTCGGCGAAGTGGAACCTGCTCGCGCCGTACGCCGCCAAGAGCGACGGCGGCAAGAACCCGCAGGCCGGCCTCGACTACGTCAGCGCGCTCGTCGGCGAGCACGTGAAGACGCAGCCGGCGTCCGGGCGCGAGGCCAGCGAGACGTTCACGCAGGGCACGGGTGACGCGCTGATCAGCTACGAGAACGAGGCGCTGTTCCTCGAGCGCAGCGGCGAGCCGCTCGAGCACCACACCCCGCCCACGACGTTCAAGATCGAGAACCCGGTCGCGGCGTTGTCGAAGAGCAAGAACGCGGCGAAGGCCAAGGCGTTCGTCGACTACCTGTTCACCCCTGCGGCGCAGGAGCTGTGGGCCGAGGCGGGCTTCCGCCCGGTCGACCAGGCGGTGTTCGCGAAGCACGCCGCCGAGTTCCCGCAGCCGACGAAGCTCTGGACGATCGACGACCTCGGGGGCTGGTCGACGGTCGACCCGTCGCTGTTCGACAAGGAGAAGGGCTCCGTGGCGAAGATCTACGCCGCGGCGACGAAGTGACATGACGACCACGACCGCGCGCGGCGGCGTCACCGAGGTGGTGGCGCCGTCGCGGCGCGTCCCCAGCCGTCCGCCGCAGCCCGTGCGCCCGGCTCGTCGGCGGCTCGCCGGCGGGCTCGGGCTCGGCGTGGTCGGCGTCTGGCTCAGCCTGATCGTGCTGCTGCCGCTGGCCGCGCTCACCGTCACCGCGTTCGACGACGGCCCGGCAGGGCTCTGGCGGGCGGTCACCGAGCCGGCTGCGCTGGCGGCGCTCGGCGTCACCATCGGCGTCTCGGCGCTGGTCGCCGTGGTGAACGCGGTGATGGGCACGCTGGTCGCCTGGGTGCTCGTGCGTGACGAGTTCCCCGGCAAGCGGGTGGTGAACGCGTTCGTCGACCTGCCGTTCGCGCTGCCGACGATCGTCGCGAGCATCGTGCTGCTGGCGCTCTACGGTCCGAGCAGCCCGGTCGGCCTGCACCTCAACGCCACCCGGCCCGGCGTCGTGGTCGCGCTGCTGTTCGTGACGCTGCCGTTCGTCGTGCGGTCGGTGCAGCCGGTGCTGCTGGAGGCCGACCGGGACGTCGAGCAGGCCGCGGCGTCGCTGGGCGCCGGCAGCTGGACGACGTTCCGACTGGTCGTCCTGCCGACCCTCGCGCCCGCGGTCATCGGCGGCACCGGCCTGGCGTTCGCCCGCGCCATCGGCGAGTACGGCTCGGTGGTGCTCATCGGCGGCGGCATCCCGCGGCGCACGCAGGTGGCCTCGCAGTACATCCAGCAGCAGATCGAGATCGACCGGCCGGCCAACGCGGCCGCGGTGTCGGTGGCGCTGCTGGCGGTCGCGTTCCTCACGCTGTTCGCGCTGCGGCTGTGGGCCGGGCGCGGACGCCGGCGCGAGGAGCGGGCGGCATGAGCGACGTGAGCGCCGCGCGGTCGGTGGGTGAGCGGCGGGCCACCCGCGTCACGCTGCGGGTCGTGGCGCTGGGTTACCTCGGCGTGCTGCTGCTCGTGCCGATCGGCGTGATCCTGTTCCGCACCTTCGAGCACGGCATCGGGGCGTTCGTCGACTCGATCAGCACCCCGGCCGCCATCTCGGCGCTGAACCTGTCGCTGCTCATCGTGGCGATCACCGTGCCGATCAACGTCGTGATGGGCGTCGGGACGGCGATCGCGCTGGTGCGCGGGCGGTTCCGGGGGCGCGGGCTGGTGCAGGCGGTGGTCGACCTGCCGTTCGCCGTGTCGCCCGTGGTGGTCGGCGTCTCGCTGATCCTGCTGTGGGGCGCGGGCGGCTGGTTCGGCGGCATCGAGCAGACCGGCGTGAAGGTGATCTTCGGGCTGCCGGGCATGGTGATCGCCACCGTGTTCGTGACGCTGCCGTTCGTCGTCCGCGAGGTCGAGCCGGTGCTGCACGAGATCGGCCAGGAGCAGGAGCAGGCCGCGGCGACCCTCGGCGCCTCGGCCTGGCAGACGTTGTGGCGCATCACGATCCCGGCGATCCGCTGGGGCCTGACGTACGGCGTGGTGCTCACCGTCGCCCGGGCGCTGGGCGAGTTCGGCGCCGTGATCATGGTGTCGTCCGGCTTCCCCGGGGTGTCGCAGACGCTGACGCTGCTGGTGCACGCGCGCTACATCGACGACCACAACACCTTCGGCGCCTACAGCGCCGCGACCCTGCTGATGGGGATCGCCGTGCTGGTGCTGCTGCTCATGACCCTGCTCGACCGGAAGAGGAACCAGCGATGATCACCGTCACCGGAGCCAGCAAGCGGTACGGCGACTTCGCCGCGCTCGCCGACGTCAGCCTCGACATCCCGGCCGGCTCGCTCACGGCGCTGCTCGGCCCGAGCGGCAGCGGCAAGTCGACGCTGCTGCGCTCGATCGCCGGGCTGGAGCACCTCGACGCCGGCACCGTGACCATCGCCGGCGCCGACGTCACGAACGTGCCACCGCAGCGGCGCGGCATCGGGTTCGTCTTCCAGCACTACGCCGCCTTCAAGCACCTGACGGTGCGCGACAACGTCGCCTTCGGCCTGAAGGTGCGGCGGCGGCCGAAGGCCGAGACGAAGCGCAAGGTCGACGAGCTGCTCGAGATCGTCGGGCTCGACGGGTTCCAGCACCGCTACCCGGCGCAGCTGTCCGGCGGGCAGCGGCAGCGGATGGCGCTGGCCCGCGCGCTCGCCGTCGACCCCGACGTCCTGCTGCTCGACGAGCCCTTCGGTGCGCTCGACGCCAAGGTGCGCGCCGACCTGCGCACCTGGCTGCGCCGGCTGCACCAGGAGGTGCACGTCACGACGGTGCTGGTCACCCACGACCAGGAGGAGGCGCTCGACGTCGCCGACCGGATCGCGGTGCTCAACCACGGGCGGCTGGAGCAGGTCGGTGACCCCGAGTCGCTGTACGACCGGCCCGCCAACGACTTCGTGATGTCGTTCCTCGGCCAGGTGGCCCGGCTGGACGGCGAGCTGGTGCGCCCGCACGACATCCGGCTCTCGCGCGAGCCGGGCCGCGGGCGGGTGCCGGCCCGGGTCGAGCGGGTCGTGCGCCTCGGCTTCGAGGTGCGCGTCGAGCTCGTCACCCAGGACGGCGCCGAGCCGTTCGCCGTCCAGCTCACCCGCGGCGGCAGCGACGACCTGGCGCTCAGCAGCGGCGACGTCGTGCACGCCTGGGCGGCGGCCGGCGAGCGCGCCGCCTGACCGGCCACTGCGGCACGGCGCGTCAGCCCCGCGGGCTGCCGAGGCGCTCGGCGAGGTCGGTCGTCACGTTCTGCGCCACCACCAGCGGCTGAGCCGCGAGCTCGTCGACGGTCCAGGTGAGGCCCGCCAGCGCGCACGCGATGCGGACGTTCACGTCGAGGTCCCACGAGTCGGGGTCGACGGACTCGACGGAACCCGCCGCGTCGACGGCCGGGCGCAGCACCTCGGGCAGCTCGTCGGCGTACCCGGCGTCGTACGGCTCCAGCAGGTGCCACAGCAGCTCACCGTCCTCCGCGAGCTGCAGGCTGGCGGTGGCGCTGATGCTCGACGTCGCGCTGACCGCGAGGCGGTCCTCGGCCGACAGTCCCTCGGCCGCCTCGAACGTCTGCCCGGTCGGGTCGTAGACGAACGTCCAGTCACCCCTCGTGCCTGCGATCAGGAGGTCCGCTCGCCGGTGCGCCCCGACCGCCGCGTGCACCCGGCTGCCGCCGTCCTCGCCGCCGTCCGCCGCGAGCGACCCCGGCTCGAGGTGGCGCACCTCCTCGCCGCCACCGACCAGGCGCAGCGCCGGCTCCGGGCTCAGTCCCCGGACGACGTGCAGCAGGTGGTTCGAGTTCATGTCGCCGAGGTGCGCGATCCACCGCGGGAAGCCGTGCTCGTCGACGGCGTCGTCGGGGAAGCCTGGGATCGGCACGGCGGGGCCTCCGAGGGAGTCGGTTCGCGAGAAGCTCCACCAAGATAGCAGCACGACAACTGATGCCGTGCCGGTCACGCCCCGGGGTGCTCCGGGGCGACCGGGTGCGCGGTGACCACGTCGTTGGCGGCCGCCCACTCGCCGACGTCGCGCCGCTCGATGGCCGCCGCCATCAGGTCGGGGAACAGGTCGGGCGTGCAGGCGAAGGCGGGGACGCCGACGCCGGCCAGCGCGGCCGCGTGGTCGGCGTCGTACGACGGCGCTCCGGAGTCGCTGAGCGCCAGCAGCGCGACCATCGTGGCTCCGGAGCGCACCACCTCGGCCGAGCGGCGCACCAGCTCGTCGGCGATCCCGCCCTCGTAGAGGTCGCTGATCAGCACCAGCACGGTGTCGGCCGGTCGCTCGATCAGGCTCTGGCAGTAGGCAACCGCGCGGTTGATGTCGGTGCCGCCGCCGAGCTGCACCCCGAACAGCACGTCGACCGGGTCGGTGATCTCGTCGGTCAGGTCGACCACCTCGGTGTCGAACACGACGAGGCTGGTGCGCACCGACCGCAGCGACGCGAGCACCGCCGCGAAGACGCTCGAGTAGACGATCGACTCGGCCATCGACCCCGACTGGTCGATGCACAGCACCACGTGCCGCTCGATCTGCGTGGTGCGCCGGGCGTGCCCGACCAGCCGCTCGGGCACCACCGTGCGGTGCTCGGGCAGGTAGTGCTTCAGGTTGGCGGCGACGGTGCGCCCCCAGTCGATGTCCGCAGCGCGCGGACGCCGGGTGCGGGCCGAGCGGTCGAGGGCACCGGTGACCGCCTGCACCGTGCGTGCCCGCAGCCGCTCCTCCAGCCGGTCGGTCACCGTGCGGACGACGGCCCGCGCGGTGGCCCGGCTGCGCTCGGGGATCACGTGGTTCAGCCCGACCAGCGTCGACACCATGCCGACGTCGGGCTGCACGGCCTCCATCAGCTCGGGCTCCAGCAGCAGCTGGTCGAGCCCGAGCCGCTGCATCGCGTCGGCCTGCATGACCTGCACCACCGAGGAGGGGAAGTAGCTGCGGATGTCGCCGAGCCAGCGCGCCACCCGCGGCGCCGACCGGCTCATGCCCGCGCCCCGCCGTCCGTCGTAGAGCTCGCGCAGCGCGTCGTCGCGGGCGGTGTCGTCGGGCCCGAGCGCGGCACCGGTGCCGTCGGCCTCGTCGCCGCCGAGCACCAGCCGCCAGCGGGTCAGCCGGTCGCGCGATGCCTGCGGCTCGTCGGGCGGGTCGTCGGGGGTCGGGTCGGTCACGGCACCTCCACGCCGAGCAGGGCGGCCGTCCGGCGCAGCGCGGG
>NZ_BAAHBM010000027.1:0-40314 GCF_054776675.1 Angustibacter aerolatus | reverse complement strand
TCCCCCGCGACCTCGACGCCGACGCCGTGGCCCTCGTCGTCTCCGGCACGGTGGCGAGCGACGGCTTCGACCGCACCGCGAGCGACGCCTGGGGCCGCGCGGACCGCGGCGGCGCCTGGGTGGTCCGCGGCCGCCGCGACTTCGACGTCACCGGCGCCGTGGGCACGGTCGCCGTCCGCAGCGGGTGGACGCGCAGCGCGTCGCTCGACGCGGCCGCCGTGCGCGACAGCGAGACGCTGGTCTCGTTCCGCGTCACCCGGCTGCCCCGCTCGGGCAACGGCACGTGGGTCGGCGTGACGTCGCGGCAGACCGGCTCGGGCTCGTACCTGCAGCGGGTCAAGGTCGGCAGCAAGGGCGTGCTGCAGCTGCAGACGTTCCGCTCCACCGGCACCGGCACGCTCACCCGCGTCGGCCGCACCGTGACGCTGCCCGGCCGCGCCCGGGCCGGCAGCTACTACCAGCTGCGCGCCCGCGTGGCCGGCACCCGCACCGTCTCGCTGGCCAGCCGGCTGTGGCGCAAGGGCACCGCGGAGCCCGGCTGGCAGGCCACCGGCCTCGACGGCTCGAAGGCCCGGCGCGCCGGCGCCGGGGCCCCCGGCCTGTGGTTCTACACCTCGAAGCACTCCCCCGCCGCCACCGTCCGCGTCGCGCGCTTCGGCGTGCACCGCCTGGTGACGACCGCCCCGCCGAGCCACCCGACCCCCTCGAGCACCACGACCCGCCCCACCTCGCCGACGAGCACGACCACGACGCCTGCCCCGCCCACCACGACGAGCACCACCACCAGCCCGACCAGCACCACCACCAGCCCGACGAGCACCGGCACGGGCACGACGAGCACCACCACCAGCCCGACGACGACGGCCACCGGCACGCCGACGAGCACCACGACGAGCAGCGCCCCCGCCGACCACCGGGCCCCGGTCACCACGCTGGTCTCCGGCCCCGCGCAGGGCACCCGCGTCGCCGGCACCACCGCCACCCTGGCGTTCCACAGCGACGAGGCCGGCTCGACGTTCGACTGCCGGCTGGACGACGACGCGTGGAGCGGGTGCGACGCCGGCTCGGTCAGCTACGCCACCAGCCAGATCGGCTACGGCGTGCACACCTTCTCGGTGCGCGCCGTCGACCAGGCAGGCAACGCGGACACCAGCCCGGTGACCCGGGTGTGGACGACGATCAGCACCACCCCGGGCAAGGTGCGGCCGGACGCCTCCAACACCGGCGTCCCGGCCGGGGCCACGCTGACCGACTACTGGGGCGACCTGACGGTCACCACGCCCGGCACCGTCGTCGACCGGCTCGACGTGCACGGCTTCCTGCGGATCATGGCGGACGACGTCACGGTCAAGCGGTCGCGGATCCGCGGCGGGGTCGCGTCCTACGACGCGGGCAACCGCTCGCTGCTGTCGTCGACGAAGCCCGGCGCGGTGATCGAGGACGTCGAGCTCGTCCCCGACTTCCCGTCGGTGCGCATCGACGGCCTGAAGGGCTACGGCTTCACCGCCCGCCGCGTCAACATCCACGGCACGGTCGACACGGCGCTGGTCTTCGGCGACGACACCTCGATCACGAACAGCTGGCTGCACGACAACCGGCACTACCTCGTCGACCCGAACCAGCGGAACACCCCGAGCCACGACGACGGCGTGCAGGTGCAGGGCGGTCACCACATCCGCATCGCCGGCAACCGCATCCCGGACGCCGACAACGCCGGGTTGATGGTGACGCAGGACCACTCGATCACCAGCGACCTGCAGTTCACCGACAACTGGGCGGACGGCGGCGGCTGCACCGTGAACGTGGCGGAGAAGGGCAAGGGCCCGATCCAGGGTCTCGTCGTCAGCGAGAACCGGTTCGGCCGCAACACCGCGGTCACCGACTGCCCGGTCATCGCGCCCGCCACCACGCCGCTGACAGCCGAGCGCAACGTCTACGACGACACCGGCTCGCCGGCGCGCATCCGACGCAATGGTTAATGCTCGCACATCGTCAGATCTCGAACGGAAAGCCCCCGGCCGCCTCGTGCGGTCGGGGGCTTTCCGTTGTGCCGCAACGGTTCTGACGTCGCAACCGGCAAGATGATCACCGACCGTACGGCGTGCGCCATCCGGGTGAATGACTGTTTGCAACTGGGGTTCGGCCCCATCGAGGACGACACAGTGCTATGTCCTCCTCCCCCCGCACCCGCTCCCGCGTCGGCCGCCGCGCCGGCTCGGCCCTCGCCGGCGTCCTCGCCGCCGCGACCATCGTCCCCCTGACCGGCACCCCGGCCCACGCCCTGGCGCAGGCCGCCGGGACGGGCGACGCCCTCGGCGTCGTCGCCCAGGACTCGTTCTCCCGCTCCGCCGCCGGCGGCCTGGGCACCGCCGACGTCGGCGGCTCCTGGACCGTCGCCGGCGCGGGCACCGAGTTCTCGGTGGCCTCGTCCGTCGCCCGCCTGCGGCTCTCGAAGCCCGGCGCCGGCACCGGCGCGTACCTGCTCGACACCTCCGCGACCGACGTCGACCTCACCAGCTCGGTGGCGATCGACCAGCTGCCCACCGGTGGCGGCACCTACGTGTACGTCGAGGGCCGGCGCGTCGCCGGGGCCGGCGACTACCGGCTCAAGCTGCGCTACCTCGCCGACCGCACCCTCGTCGTCGCGCTGCTGCGCGTGCAGGGCGGCACCGAGACCACGCTGGGCAGCACCACCCTCGCGGGCTGGACGACGGCGGCGGGCAAGCAGCTGCAGGTACGGCTGCGGCTGCGCGGCACCTCGCCCACGCTGTTCGAGGCCAAGGCCTGGGCCGCCGGCACCGCCGAGCCCGCCGCGTGGCTGCTCAAGGCGACCGACGCGGCAGCGACCCTGCAGACCGCCGGCAGCCCCGGCGTCGTCACCTACCTGTCGGGCAGCTCGACCGGTACCTCGCAGGCCGCCTCGATCGGCGCCCTCACCGTGACCCGACCCGTCGTCGCCGTCGAGCCGACCGCGAGCTCGAGCACCTACACCGCCACCAGCGGCGCACCGACCTTCACCCTGCGCGCCAGCACCCCCGGCAGCAGCTTCCAGTGCCAGGTCGACGGCGCCGCGTGGGCCTCCTGCACCACGCCGGTGTCGTTCCCCGGGCTGGCCGACGGCGCCCACCGGGTCGCCGCCCGCGCCGTCGACTCCGACGGCTTCGCCACGGCGGCCGTCACCCGCGAGGTCGTCGTCGACACCCACGCACCGGTGCTCACCGTCGCGCAGGGCCCGGCGGAGGGCAGCACCAGCGCCTCCCGCACCCAGGCCTTCGCGGTCGCCAGCAGCGAGTCGGCCGACCTGAGCTGCTCGGTCGACGCGGGCGCCTTCGCCGCCTGCCCCGACCCGCTCACCCTCACCGGCCTGCGGGACGGCGCGCACAGCCTCGCGGTGCGCGGCACCGACGCGGCGGGCAACGTCGGCGCCTCGGTGCGTCGCGCCTGGTCGGTCGACGCCACGGCCCCGGTCGTGACCGTGGCGACCGGCACCCGCGCCGTCCGCGACCGGTCGGCCACCGTGTCCTTCTCTGCCGACGAGGCCGCGACCTTCGGCTGCCGCCTCGACGCCGGCACGTGGGACGTCTGCACCTCCCCGCTGACCGTCACGGGCCTGACCGACGGCTCGCACACCCTGTCGGTGCGCGGCACGGACGCCGTCGGCAACGTCGGCGACGTGGCCGGCAGCACGTGGACCGTGGACGCCACCGCCCCGCAGACCGGCGTGAGCGGCGTGCCCGGTGCCGACCAGAGCCTGTCGACGATGATCGTCACCCCGACCAGCTCCGAGACCGGCAGCACCTTCGAGTGCAGCCTCGACGGCGCCGCCTTCACCGCCTGCACGGTGCCCACCACGTTCTCGGGTCTGGCGGCCGGCACCCACGTCGTCGACGTCCGGGCCACCGACGCGGCCGGCAACGTCGACGTCACGCCCGCCCGCTGGAGCTGGACGGTGCGCCCGGCCGACGTCACGGCCCCGCAGACGACGATCTCCGGCGGCACCGCGCAGGGCGTCCGCCTCACCGGCACCGCCACCTACTCCTTCGTCGCCGACGAGCAGGCCACCTTCCAGTGCCGGCTCGACGACGGCGCCTGGAACCCGTGCAGCGGCTCGGTCAGCTGGTCGCCCAGCCAGTCCGGCTTCGGCGTCCACACCGTGTCGGTGCGCGCCACCGACGCGGCCGGCAACGTCGACCCGTCGCCCGCCACCCGCACCTGGACGACGGTCAGCAACACCCCCGGCCAGCTGAAGCCCGACGCCTGGAACACCGGCGTCCCGGCCGGCGCCGTGCTGACCGACTACTACGGCGACCTCACCATCAGCACCCCCGGCACCGTGGTCGACGGGCTCGACGTGCACGGCTTCGTGAAGATCAACGCCGCGAACGTCACGATCAAGCGCTCGAAGATCCGCGGCGGCGTGGCGGTCTACACCGCGGGCAACCGGTCGCTCATCTCCTCCACGCAGCCCGGCGCCGTCATCGAGGACGTCGAGCTGTCGCCCGACTACCCCTCGGTGCGCATCGACGGCCTGAAGGGCTACGGCTTCACCGCCCGCCGGGTCAACATCCACGACACGGTCGACACCGCGCTGGTCTTCGGCGACAACAGCACCATCACCACCAGCTGGCTGCACGACAACCGGCACTACCTGGTCGACCCGAACCACAACAACACGCCCAGCCACGACGACGGCGTGCAGGTGCAGGGCGGCAGGAACATCCGGATCACCGGCAACCGCATCCCGGACGCCGACAACGCCGGCCTGATGATCACCCAGGACACGGCGATCACCAGCGACCTCCAGTTCACCGACAACTGGGCGGACGGCGGCGGCTGCACCGTGAACGTCGCCGAGAAGGGCAAGGGCCCGATCCAGGGTCTGGTCGTCAGCTCGAACCGGTTCGGTCACGCCACCGCGGTGGCCGACTGCCCGGTGATCGCCCCCTCCACGACCCCCATGACGGCCGTCGGGAATGTGTACGACGACACAAATCTGCCCGCCCGGATCCGTCGCAACGGGTGAGCGTGACGACCCATCAACAGCGCGTGATCATGCGCTGACCTGCACGGACCCCCTCGCCGGCCCCTCGGCGAGGGGGTCCGCTGCGTCTGACGGGCGTCGCTCCGGGTGGCGAAAGTAGGCCGGACGGGTTAGGCAGCGGCAGAGATGTCTGTCATGGTTTCCCGGAACACCTGCCTCCGGACCCCGGGACTGCTACCGTGCTCGAGACCCCTCTGCCCGCCCAGCGGCGCCCCAGCGGCGCCCATCGACAGGCACCGGCTCCTCGCCCTCGATCCCTCTCTGCAGGCGCCCTGCGACGCCTCGTGCCCACCGCACGGCGGGGCCGCGTGACCCTCGTGGCCGTCGCCTCGGCGGCGACCGCGCTCGTCGCCGGCCAGGCCGCCCCCAGCGCCATCGCCGCCGTGGCGACCGCGACGGGGCTGACCACCACCAGCACCGCCACCGACACCTTCGAGCGCTCGGTGTCGGGCGGCCTCGGCTCGGCCCTCACCGGCGGCGCCTGGGCCGTCCAGGGCCCGGCCGCCGAGACGTCGGTCGCGAACGGCACCGGGCGGGTCGCCGTCCGCACGCCGGGCAGCGCCAACGCGGTGTACCTGCCGCAGCTGTCGACGTCGTCCGCCGACGTGCGGCTCGTCACCGCCCTGGCCGGTCCCGCCCAGGGCAGCGGCAGCTACGTGTCGGTCATCGGCCGGCGGATCGACGACACCAGCGGCTACCGGGTGCGCCTGCGCGTGCTCTCCGACGGCAGCGTGACGGCGGCGCTCCTCGCCACGCAGGGCCGCACCAGCACCACCCTCGCCACGAAGTCGCTGGCCGGCGTCGAGTACACGGCCGGGCAGCGCCTGGTCGTGCGCGTGCAGGCCGACGGCACCGCCCCGACCGCCCTGCGCGCGAAGGTCTGGCCCAGCGGCCAGGGCGAGCCCGCGGCGTGGACGCTGTCCGCGACGGACTCGACGGCCGCCCTGCAGCGCGCCGGCTCCGTCGCCGCGTCGCTCTACGTGTCGTCCGGTGCCACCAGCACCCAGACCCTCGTCCTCGACGACCTCAGCGTGCGCGGTGCCACGGCGGACGCCGTCGCGCCGACGGTCAGCGTGACGCCGACCCCCGCGACCGGCACGCCGACCGCCGCCACCAAGCTGTCGCTGCGATTCACCGCCAGCGAGGCGGCCACCTTCAGCTGCCGCTACGACAGCACCGCCTGGGCGGCGTGCACCTCCCCCGTCTCCTACGACGGCGTCGGCGAGGGATCGCACACCGTGCAGGTGCGCGCCACCGACGCGGCCGGCAACGTCGGCGCCGTGCAGCAGGCCACCTGGAAGGTCGACCGCACCGGTCCGTCGGTGTCGCTGACCGGCGGCCCGGCGTCCGGCTCGCGCACCACGGCCACCTCGGCCAGCCTGCCGTTCACCGTCTCCGAGCCCGGCCAGGCGCAGTGCCGCCTCGACTCCGGCTCGTTCATCACCTGCACCAGCCCGTACGCCGTCTCGAAGCTGAAGACCGGCGCGCACACCGTGCAGGTGCGCGGCTTCGACCAGGCGGGCAACGTCTCGCCGATCGTCTCCCGCACCTGGACCGTCACCGACGCCACCCCGCCGGCCGACACGACGGCGCCCGAGACCACCATCACGTCCGGCCCGGCCCAGGGCTCGACGTCGACCAGCCGGTCCGCGTCGTTCGGGTTCAGCTCCAGCGAGGCAGGCACCTTCCAGTGCCAGCTCGACGCCGGCGCGTGGACCACGTGCACCAGCCCGGCGGCGTTCTCGTCGCTGTCGCTGGCCGCGCACACCGTCCGCATCCGGGCCGTCGACAAGGCGGGCAACACCGACGCCAGCGCGGCCACCCGCACCTGGACCGTCGTCGCCGCGCCGTCCGCCCCGCCGTCGTCGGGCGGCAAGCCCGGCTCGGCGAACACCGGGGTGCCCGCGGGCACCAACCTCACGGTGCACCAGGGCGACCTCACCATCACCAAGGACGGCACGAAGGTCGACGGCGTCGACGTCCGCGGGTTCCTGCGGATCCAGGCGCGCAACGTGACCGTCAGCCGCTCGATCATCCGCGGCGGCCCGACCAGCCGGCTGGCCGCGCTGGTGCAGAGCACCGAGCCCGGCGTCGTCCTCGAGGACGTCGAGCTCGCGCCCACGAACCCGTCGGTGCTCATCGACGGCCTGAAGGGCTACGGCTTCACCGCCAAGCGGCTCGACATCCACCACACCGTCGACGGTGCGCTGGTGTGGGGCAGCAACACGACGATCCAGGACTCGTGGATCCACGACAACGCCCACTACGCCAGCGACCCGGCGCAGGGCGGCGGCCCGTCGCACGACGACGGCATCCAGATCCAGGGCGGCAACAACCTGCGGTTCACCAACAACGTGCTCTGCTGCGCCAAGAACACCGCGCTGATGATCACGCAGGACGTCAGCAAGACGTCGAACCTCACCTGGAACGGCAACTGGACCGACGGCGGTGCCTGCAGCATCAACGTCGCCGAGAAGGGCAAGGGCGCCATCCAGGGCCTGACGATCCAGAACAACCGGTTCGGCCGGCACACCGGCGTCGCGGGCTGCGCGATCGTCGCGCCGCTCACCACGAAGGTGAAGGACGGCGGCAACGTCTACGACGACAACGGGCAGGCGGTCGTGGTGCGCAAGGGCAAGTAGCCCCCCGCCCACGGCCCCGCACGACGACGGCCGCGTCCCACCTCGGTGGGGCGCGGCCGTCGTCGTGCTCGGCTGGGTGCTAGGCGCTGAGGATCTCCAGCGCACGGCGCAGCTGCGTGCTCGAGGTGTGCGCGGTGTACGGGAAGTAGACGACCTGCACGCCGACCGTCGCGAAGTCGGCCTCGAGCTTGTCGCCCTTGGGGGTGCCCCGCCAGTCGTCGCCCTTGAAGATGACGTCGAAGCGCACGCGCTCCCACATCTGCAGCTTCTCGGGCACGTCCTCGGCGACGGCCTCGTCGACGAACCCGATGTGCTGCACGATCTCCAGCCGCTCGGCGAGCGGGACGACCGGCGCCCGGCCCTTGGCCCGCAGGGCCATCTCGTCGGAGACGACGCCCGCCACGAGGTGGTCGCACAGGCCGGCGGCGTGTCGGAGGATGTTGAGGTGTCCGATGTGGAACAGGTCGTAGACACCGGGCGCGTAGCCCACGATGCGGCTCATGCCGTCCTCCGGGAAACCAGTCGGTGGCCGAGACGCGTCGTCGAGCTGGCCGTGATGCGTCAACGCTAGCCGCGTCGCGCCGCCCGCGTCCCGGCTTTCACCCAGCCGGGCGCGACCAGGCGGCCGCTCGGGCAGGACTGGTCACGACGTGCGGTGGGACGGTGACTTCACGTCACCCAGCGCCGCTCGGAGCAGCACCTGCAGCGCCTGGTCGACGTGCCGCCAGGCGGCCTTGTGGGCGCCGTCGTCGCGACCGTACGGATCGGCCACGTCGTCGTCGTGGAACGGCGGCGCGAAGTGCCGCCGGCTGACGACGGACAGCTCGACCGCGGCCCGCAGCCGCTCGGCGGGCGACACGTCGACGGGCAGCTGCGCCTCCTCGACCGTGCCGAGCAGCCGGGCCAGCTCGCGCAGCGTCCACAGCCGGCGCACGACCGGCGGGTGGGTGCGGGCCGTGGTGCCGCGCAGCTCGCGGGTCATGGCGAGCACGACGTCGGCCCGCTCGAGGTGCGCCGGCTCGAGCTGGCGGGCCGCAAAGCCGTCGGTGTCGACGCCGTTGGCCCGCAGCACGTTCGCCGTGCGCTGCTCGACCGGCTCGCCCACCAGGGCGCGGACGCCGGCGCTCTCGACCCGGATGCCCGAGTCGGGGCCCAGCCGCTGCTGCAGCGCGAGCTGCGCGGCGGGCGAGCGGCACACGTTGCCGACGCACACCACGAGGAGCGACAGCTCGCCGGCGGGCACGCGGCCATTGTCCGCACAGATGACGCGCGGTGCCCACTCTTCACTCGTTCGGCGCACGACCTGCACGAGGCGGCGGCACCGGTCGGCCAGGTGGGTCACCGCCTGTGGGAAACCCCTCCACCCGCCCCCGGCACCGGTTACCGTCGTCGCAGCGGCCGTGGGGCCGGCACGCCGGTCGAGCACAGGAGCACTGCACGTGGAGCTGGGTCAGTACGTCGCCATCCTGCGCCGCCAGCTGGCGATGATCCTCGTGGTCTGCGTGCTCGTCGGCATCGGTGCCGCCGGGTTCTCCCTCACCCGGCCGCCCGTCTACTCGGCGAAGACCACCCTGTTCTTCTCGCTCACCAGCAGCAGCTCGGTGAGCGAGCTCGTGCAGGGGTCGACCTACACCCAGAACGTCGTGCAGTCCTACGCCGAGCTCGCCACCCTGCCGGTGGTGCTCGACCCGGTGATCGACGACCTCGACCTGCAGCTCACCGAGCCCCAGCTGGCCCGGCAGGTCACCGCCGAGGCCCCGCTCGACCAGGTGCTCATCCAGATCACCGTGCGCAGCGCCTCGCCGTCCAACGCCGCCCGCATCGCCAACGCCGTCGGCAAGCAGATGGCCTCCGTGGTCGCCGACCTGTCGCCGGCCGGTCCGGACAAGGCCGAGACGGTCAAGGTCACCACCGTCTCCCCCGCCCAGGTGCCGCGGGTGCCGACGTCGCCCAACAAGAAGCTCGACGTCATGATCGGCCTCGCGCTCGGGCTCGCCCTCGGCGTGGCCATCGCGCTGATCCGCGACCTGTCGAACACCCGGGTGCGGTCGGCGGACGACGTGCGCGACCTCACCGACACCTCGATCATCGGGCAGATCGCCCACGACCCGAGCGCGGCGAACCGCCCCCTGCTCGACTGGGACACCGCGTGGAGCTCCCGCGCCGAGGAGTTCCGGCAGCTGCGCACCAGCCTGCAGACGCTCGCCGTCAGCCAGCGCGTGCGCGCCCTCGTGGTCACCTCGTCGCTGCCCGGCGAGGGCAAGACCACCACCGCCATCAACCTGGCGATCACCATGGCCGAGGCCGGCTCGCGGGTGCTGCTCGTCGACGCCGACCTGCGCCGCCCCGCCGTCTCGCGCTACCTGGGGCTCGAGGGGTCGGTCGGGCTCACCACCGTGCTCATCGGCGAGGCCGAGGTCGAGGACGTCACGCAGGTCTGGGGCAGCGAGCGGCTGCACGTGCTGTCGGCCGGCCACATCCCGTCCGACCCGAGCGAGCTGCTCGGCTCGGTGGCGATGGCCGAGCTGGTCGCCGCCCAGCGCGAGCGCTACGACATCGTGATCCTCGACGGCGCCCCCCTGCTGCCGGTCACCGACTCCGCCAGCCTCGCCCAGCACACCGACGGCGTGCTGATGGTGGTCGGCGCCAAGACCGTGCGCCGCAACGAGCTGGGCCGCAGCCAGCACCTCGTCGACCTCGCCGGCTCCCGGGTGCTCGGGATCATCCTGAACAAGGCACCGGCCCAGCGCCGCGACGACTACGCCTACTACTCCGCGAACGGCGCGACGCCGAGCAGGCGCCGTCCGTTCGGCCGCCGCCGCCCGCGCCGGCCGCGCCTCGGCCGCCGGCCCTCCGGGCAGCGCCGGCCCGAGATGCAGACCGCCGGGCGTCGCTGACCGCCGTGACCACCAGCACCGCACCCGCCCCGCCGCCGGTCGCCCCGGCGGCGCCGGGCGGGAGCGCCGACCTCGGGCCGGCGGGCCAGGCCCCCGCTCCGGTCGCACCCGAGCACACGCCGTCCGGCCCGGGCACCACGGTCGTGGCGCTGCTCGCCGCCTTCGCGCTCGGCCTCGACCTCGGCCTGGTGCCGCGCGTCACGACCGGGCTCGTCGTCGTCGGCGTGCTCGCCCCGGTGTGGATCGGCACCCTGCGCCGGTACCGCGCGGCGCCGCTGCTGCTGCTCGGCGCCGTCGTCCTCGTGGTGAGCGGCGTGGTGCTGGCGCAGTGGTCGGGCGAGACCCACCGGGTGAACCACACGAACCTGCAGCTCGACGCGATCCTGATCGTCACGGCGTTCGGCGGGCTGGGCCTGCTGCTGTGGGCGCGCACGGTGGTGCCGCTGCGCTGGGTGGCGGCGGCCTACGGCCTGGGCTGGATCGCGCACAGCGTGCTCGCCGGGTTCGGCACCCAGAACCCGTGGAAGTTCGGGCTCGCGCTGCCGACCGCCGTCGTCGTGCTGTCGCTGTGCTGGGGCCGGCGCGCGCTGCTGCTGGTCGCGCTCACGGTGCTCGCGCTGCTCGGCGCCGTGAACGACTACCGCAGCTACACCGGCTTCTGCCTGCTGGTCGCGGCCGCCGTGGTCTGGCAGGGCGCCCGGCGCGGCGGCAGCCGCCGCCCGGCCCGGCTGGTGACGCTGGTGCTGCTCGCGCTGGTCGTCGTCGCGGGGTACTACCTCGGCACGGCCGCGCTGACCCAGGGCGTCCTGGGCGAGGCGACCGCCGAGCGCACCCAGACGCAGATCCGGCAGTCGGGGTCGCTGCTCGCCGGCGGGCGCCCCGAGTGGACCGCCACCGTGCGACTGATGTCCGAGCGGCCGCTGGGCTACGGCTTCGGCGTCGTGCCCACCACGCACGACGTCTCGCTCGGCCGGCAGGCGCTCGCGCCGCTGCACATCCCGACGATCGACGGCTACGCCGAGCACTTCATGTTCGGCGGCGAGTTCAAGCTGCACTCGGTGGCGGCGGACCTCTGGTCGTGGACGGGCGTGCCCGGCCTGCTGGTGGCGGCGCTGATGGTCGGGGTGGTCCTCTGGTCGCTGGTCACCCTGCTCGCCGCCCGGCGCGCCGCGGCGCTGGCCGTGTTCCTCGCCGTGTCCGGGCTGTGGAACATCGCCTTCAGCCCCATCGCCAGCAGCCTGGGCGACGTCATGCTCTCGCTCGCCGTGCTGTGGGTGATGACCCCGGCACGCGTCGACGGCGCCGCCCCGGCGACGCCGGGTGCCCGCGCCGCAGCCGCCCACGCCCTGCGGGTCGGCGCCGGCCGCACGGCCGGTCGGCCAGGGCGTCGGGGGCGGCGCGGCGGTCCGGGCGGACGGCGGGTACCGGCATGAGGGTGCTGCAGTCCTTCGCGCCGCCGCGGCCGACGACCAACCCCTACCTGGTGCTGCTGCAGCGCAACCTGCCCGAGCCGGTGCGCAGCAGCCCGTTCTCGTGGCGGCTGGCGCTGACCGGCCGGTACGACGTCCTGCACGTGCACTGGCCCGAGGTGCTGCTGCGCGGCAGCAGCCGGCTGCGCACGCTGTCGCGACAGGCGCGCTTCGCCCTGCTGCTGGCCCGGCTTCGGCTGCGTCGCACCCCCGTCGTGCGCACCCGGCACAACCTGACGGCGCACGAGCCCGCCGGCCGGCTCGAGGGGCTGCTCGTGCGCGCGCTCGACCGGCGCACCCGGGTCAGCGTGCTGCTGAACCCGGTGCTCCCGGCCCCCGGCCCCGAGCGGTCGGTCGTGGTGCTGCACGGGCACTACCGCGACTGGTTCGCCGCGCACCCCCGCGACGAGGCGGTGCCCGGCCGGCTGCTCTTCTTCGGCCTGGTGCGCCCGTACAAGCAGGTGCCCGAGCTGCTGTCGGCCTTCGCCGGGGTCGACGACCCGGCCGCCACCCTGCACGTCGTGGGCAGCTGCCCCGACGCGGCGCTGCGCGAGCAGGTGCAGCAGGCGGCCGGGCACGACCACCGGGTGACCACGGCGCTCGCGCACGCCGACGACGCCGAGGTGGTGCGCGAGGTCGGCGCCGCCGAGCTGGTCGTGCTGCCCTACCGCGACATGGGCAACTCCGGCGCTGCGCTGCTCGCGCTCTCGCTCGACCGCCCGGTGCTGCTGCCCGCCAACGCCGTGACCCGCGCGCTCGCCGCCGAGGTCGGTGCCGACTGGGTGCTGACCTACCCCGGCGACCTCACCCCGCAGGTGCTGCAGGACGCCGCCGCGCGGGCCGCCGCGCGCCGTCCGGGCAGCCGGCCCGACCTGTCGGCCCGCGAGTGGCCCGACGCCGGCCGCGCGCACGCAGAGGTCTACGCGCTCGCCACCGGGGGCACCCGATGACGCCGTTGCGCACCGTCGACGAGGTCTACGCCCCGAAGCAGAACGTCATCGGGGCGCTGCGGCTGCTGTTCGCCGCGCTCGTGGTGGTCAGCCACGCGGCGCCGCTCGGCTTCGGTGCGGACGCGCCGCTGCTGCGGCTGAGCGGTGGTCAGCTCGACCTCGGCACGCTGTCGGTCTACGGGTTCTTCGTGCTGTCCGGCTTCCTCATCGCCGGGTCGGCCCGCCGGCAGCGGCTGCGCGACTACGCGCTCGCCAGGTTCCTGCGCATCTTCCCCGGCTACTGGGCCTGCCTCCTGCTCACCGCGCTCGTGCTGGCGCCGCTCATGTGGCACGCCCGGCACGGGTCGCTCGACGGGCTGTGGTCGGCGCGCACCTCGCCGCTCGGCTACGTCGGGCACAACCTGTCGACGCACGTGAACCAGTACGGCATCGGCGGGATGCTGCTCGACAGCCCCTACGGCCGCCTGGTCGACGCCGACGTGCTGAACGGCTCGCTCTGGACGCTGCGCTACGAGCTCGTCGCCTACCTCGTCGTCGCGGTGCTCGCGGTCGTCGGTGCCCTCGGGCGACGCCGCTGGCTGACCCTCGCCGGTGCCGGGCTGCTCTGGCTCGCCGCCCTCGGCCTGTGGGTCGCCGGCCTGGCCGACGCCGACCTGCTGCGCCGGCTGCCCGACGTCCCGCTGCCGGTGCTGGGGCCGCTCGAGGTCGAGAACCTCGTGGCGCTGCTGCTGGTGTTCGCCGTCGGCACGGTCGCCGCCGTGGCGCCCGGCCGGTTCCCGCTCGACCGGCGCCTCGCGGTGCTCGCGCTCGTCGTCGCCGCCGTGACGCTCGTCGGCGGCGGCTTCGGACCGTTCGGTGCCCCCGCGTTCGCCTACCTCGTGCTGTGGCTGTCGGCCCTGCGCACCCCGCACCTCACCCGCGTCGGCGTGAAGGTCGACGTGTCGTACGGCCTCTACATCTACGCCTTCCCCGTGCAGCAGCTGCTCGCCACCTCGCGGCTGCCCGCGGCCGGCCGCTGGGTGTTCGTGCTGGTGAGCCTGGTGCTGTCGCTGCTCGCCGGCACCGCCTCCTGGTACGCCGTCGAGCGCCCGTTCATGCGGCTCAAGCAGCGCCGTGACCGACGGCTGCGCGCGGCCGCGCAGGCGGCGGTCACCGACCCCGTCGACGCGACCCCCGCCCGCGCCACCGAACCCGCCTGACCCACCCACCCCGCCTCTGGCCCAGTTGCCACTTCCGGGGCACCGCGACGCCGTCCGCACCCCAACAGGTAGCAGCTCGGCAGGGGTTGGGGCGGTCCCTCGTGCCGAGCGCATGGCCGGGGGTCCCGGCCGAGATGCGAGTCGTGGTTGCACCGGACCGCCGTGGAGCAACCACTGCTCGCATCTCGGCAGGGACTGGGGAGCGACGAGCTGACATTTCCGGGGCACGCCGACACCGCGCCGACCCCCACACCTGGCAACTCGCGAGTGGGGCGGCGCGGGCGGACGGCGGGGCGGGTCAGGCGGGGGTGGGCTTGCGGCGGCTGGCGACGGCCTGACGCAGGATGTCGACGACGCTCAGGACGTCGGCGCGGATCGGGCGCAGGGCCAGGGCGCCGAGGGCGTACACGGCGACGCCGGTGAGGGCCCCGAGCAGCAGGGTGACCAGCGACGGCAGGGCGGCCGCGGCGACGCAGACGCCCCAGGTCGCACCGCCGGCGAGCAGGGCCATGGCGAGCACGCGTCCGGCGCCGCGGTAGAGGCCGCCGAGCGGGATGTCGGTGATGCGCGACAGCCGCCACAGCGAGATCGGCCAGGCGAGGGCCGGGCCGGCCGCGAACCCGAGCGCGACGCCGGTGATCCCCCAGTGGCTGCCCAAGGTGATCAGGCCGACCTTGAGCAGCGACGTCACGATCGTGTAGCGCAGCAGCGCGCCGGTCAGCGCCCGCGACAGGTAGACCCAGTAGCCGACGTACGCCAGCGTCTGGAAGATGCCGGCGAACGCGAGGATGCGGAACAGCGGCGACACGGCGGCCCAGCGGTCGCCGAGGAACACGTCGATCAGCGGCACCGAGGCGCCCGCCGCGATCGCGACACCGGCCACCAGCGTGTAGCCGAGCGCGATCTGGCCGCGGCGCAGGAACGAGGCGTAGCGCACCGGGTCGTCCTGCAACCGCGACAGCACCGGCAGCGCGACGGTGGTCGACGGCGCACGCACCTGCGACAGCGGCACGAACAGCAGCTGGTAGGCGCGGCTGTAGAGGCCGAGCGGCTGGGCGCCGAACCGGTGGCCGATGATCAGCGAGTCGGTGTTGTTGCTGGCGTAGCCGAGCAGCTGGGTGCCGACCATCGTCCAGCCGAACCGCAGGAAGTGCCGGATGTCGCCGTCGGGGCCGCGGTCGGGCAGCCCGGGCAGCCAGCGGCCGGCGATCACGACGAGCACCAGCAGGCAGACCGCCTGCGACAGCTGCTGCGCCACCAGCGCCCAGTAGCCGCCGCCGAAGACCGCCCACAGGGTGCCGACGACGAGCCCGATCGACTGCGCCGCGAGGTCGGACCCGGCGAGCTTGCCGAACGACATGCGTCGGTTGAGGTCGGCGCGGAACTGCGTCGTGGCGCCGTTCAGCAGGAAGGTGAACGCCAGCACGTGGGTGATCGGGAGCAGCCGCGGCTCGTCGTAGAACCGCACGATGAGGTGCGACGCGAGCAGGGTGATGACGGTGAGCGCGGCGCCGATGCCGGTGTTGGCCCAGAACAGGTTCGACCGCTGCCCGCGGCTGAGCGACTTCGCCTGCACCGCGGCCGCCGACAACCCGAAGTCGCGGAAGATCTCGCCGATGCCGATGATCGCGGTGACCTGGGCGATGAGTCCGTAGTCGCCGGGTGCGAGCAGCCGGGCGAGGACGACGATCGACGCCAGCTGCAGCACGATGCGGCCGCCCTGGCCGCCGAGCGTCAGGAACGCCCCCCGGGCCGCCGTCGACCCGAGCCCGCGCTGCGTGTTCGAGCTCGCGCTCACACGACGCTCTGCAGCGCCTGCCGCGCCAGGGCACGGGTCTCGGCCGCGGTGGCGACGACCTGCTTCGCGGTGTCGAACAGGTCGGTGCGCTCGAGCACCTCGAGCACGCCCGCCACCGGGTCGGCGTGGGTGCGCAGGTCGATGGTGTGCGGCCAGCCCAGGTCGCCGAGCAGCGGCGCGAACTTGCGCGAGTAGGCGAGCGGGACGGCGGGGGTGCCGAGCGACAGCGCGTTCAGGCAGGCGTGCATCCGCGAGCCGATGACGACCTGCGCCGAGCCGACGGTCTGCCGGACGCCGTCGAGGTCGGTGGGCACGACCACCTCGACCTCGTGGCCCTCGGCCTCGAGCAGGCGGGCGACCTCGTGCACGGCCGGCACGTCGTTGTCGGCGACCTTCGAGTCGAGCACGTGCGCGAGCAGGGTGATGCGGCGCCCGTCGGCGAGCAGGCGGCGGCTGAGGTTCATGACGACCTCGCGGTACGACGACGCGTCGACGTGCGGGCTGTCCTGCCACAGCAGGCCGGACACGTTCAGCACGACGTCGCGGGTGCGCTCGATCTCCGGCACCGGGATGGCGAACACCACGTCGGTCGTGAGGACGTCGGCGGGCCGGCCGAGCTCGCGGCTGACCCGCTCGCTCACGCTGTCGCGCGCCATCACCAGCGCGGCGGTGCGCATCGACCGGCGTCCGATGACGCGCCCCTGCCGGGTGTCGAACGGCCCGATCGTCTGCGGCGCGAGCACCAGCGGGACGCCGGCCTGGTGCACGAGCTCGGCGACCGAGCTCATGCGGCGCAGGCGGGGCAGGCCGTAGATGTCGGCGAAGCTGTCGCCCGAGCGGGTGTCGAGCACCAGGTCGAACGTCGACAGCCACGGCATCAGACCCTGCCGGCGCAGCACGCGCTCCTTGACCAGCGAGCGGGTGCGCCCGAACGGCATCGGCGCGGCGCCGCGGCCGAAGTTCTGGAACTCGACCTCCGCGTCGGGCCGCAGCTCGCGGACCATCGCCGCGCAGCCCGCTCCCAGGGCGCGCACGCCCAGGTTCGCGCTGCGGTCGTCGGCCCACAGGACCAGTGCTCTCACGGTGTCGCCTCTCGGGTGGCGCCGGCGCGCAGCACCTCGCGCGCGCCGGCCAGGGTGCCGGCCACGGCGCCGGTCAGGGGGGCTCGGGACGCCAGCAGCTGACGTCGTCCGCCACGCAGCACGACCGACTTCGCGTAGGCCGGGCTGCTCAGCGTCCACCGCAGGGCCTGGCGGCGTGGCAGGTGCCGCGCCGCGAACAGCAGGCGGTTGCGACAGTTGTAGTAGTAGTACATCCGGGACTTCGTGCGCCCGGCCTCGCCGACGCTCTCCTGGCTGCCGCCCACGCTGTGCACGGCCACCACGTCGTGCCGCACCTCGAGCCGGGCACCGACGTCGAGCAGGCGCCGGCTGAGGTCGACGTCCTCCCAGTACATGAAGTAGTCGTCGTCCATGCCGGCCGCGGCGAGCCAGGTGTCGCGGTGCACGACGAGGCAGGCGCCGGTCAGCCACGGCATCGCGCCGGGCGCGGGCGCCTCGGTGGCGCGGGTGCGGCCGGCCAGCAGGTCGAGCTCGGCACCGCGGAACCAGACCCGCCCGTCGGGCCGCTCGATGCGCGGCGCCAGCACCAGCCCCGGGTCGGCGGCGACCTCGCGCACCAGCCCCACCAGGTCGGCCGACCCGATGGTGGCGTCGGGGTTGATGATCAGCAGCACGTCGCAGCCCGCGGCGAGGGCGTGCTGCGCACCGAGGTTGACGCCCGACCCGAAGCCGAGGTTGCCGGGTGCCAGCACGACGTCCCACCCGTGCGCGGCGCCGACCCGCTGCACGTCGGCGCGCTCGGCCTCGGTGCTGAGGTTGTCGACGACGACGACGCGCGACCCGGGCAGCGCCGACAGGTCGATGCCGCCGAGGTTGGCGGGCAGCAGGTCGTGCGAGCGGTAGTTCACGACGACGACGCCGAGGCGGGGGCTCATGCCGACGCCTCCCGGCGGCCGGGGTTCGACGGGCTCGGCGCGACGGCGCCGGTGCGCGGGCCGCGGCCCGAGGCGAGCACCCGGGCGCGCCACGCGTCGGGCATCGCGAACAGCGGCCGCAGCCCGATCCGGATGAGCACGGCGTGCAGGCCGAGCGTGGCCAGCACCACCGCGAGCGCCACCGCGAGCGGGTACAGCCCGCGGGTCACCGGCGAGGAGCGCACCAGGTCGCCGAGCGCACCGCCGTGGGGGCCGACGGTGGACAGCAGCGCGACGAAGGGCACGTGCAGCACGTAGACCGGCAGGGTGCGCCGGCCGAGCGCCGACCCGAGGCGGCGGGCCGGCGCCCACTGCACGACCCGGGCGACCACGAGCACGCCGAGGACGGCGAAGGCGGCGCCGCGCACGAGCAGCAGCAGGCCGTCGAGCGCGTCCGGCAGCGGCAGCTTGCCGGCGAGCACCATCACGAACGCGGCGGCCGCGGCCAGCAGCAGCCGGCGACCGGCGGGGTTCGCGCCGAGCTCGCGGGCGGTGGCCGCGCCGTACACGCCGGCGGCGAAGAAGACGGCCAGCTGGGGCACCTTGACGGCCAGCCCGTCGCCGTCCGACACCGCCGAGGTCACCACCGACAGCACCGCGAGGCCGACCAGGACGGCGAGCGGCGGCACCCGGTGCAGGGCGGCGAGCACGGCGGCGTACAGCGCCATCGCGAACACGTACCAGAGCGGCGTCTCGGGCAGCACGAGCTGCCGGGCGGCCTCGCCGAGCGAGTCGATGCGGTGCGGCGTGCCCGCGGGCGTGGCCGACAGGTAGAAGACCGTGTAGACGACGAGCCAGACGAGGTACAGGTAGGCGTTGAAGGCGATGCGCAGCCGCACCTTGCCGTCGCCGAGACCGCGGCGCAGCGTCGAGGCGGCGAGCAGCCCCGAGATGAGCAGCAGCAACGGCATCCGCAGGCTGCCCAGGTAGGCGTTCACCTGGCGCAGCGCCTGGGTCGCCGGGTCGTGCTCGCGGCTCAGCAGCGGCAGCACGTGCCACAGCGTCACGTGGAAGAGCACCACCGCGAACACGCAGGCACCGCGCGCGGCGTCGACCCAGTCCAACCGCGCGCTGGGCGCGGCGACCGGGGTGGCGGGCTCGCTCATGACCTGCGGGCGTACTCGGAGTAGACGATGCCCCAGGTGCCGGCCACCATGCCGGCGCCGCGGCAGATCGTGCGGACGCCGCGCACCCGGCGGCCGAGGTCGCGGGTCACGACGCCCTGCACCACGCGGACGACGCCGCCGACGACCCGCACGAGGCCCTCGGGCACGACGCGCAGCCGCACCCGCAGCCGACCGGCCGGGCTGCCGGCCAGCGCGACGAGCGCCCGGGTGTGGGTGTTGCCGCTGCGGAACGCGCGCTGCAGCACCCAGCGGCGGGTCGTGCGCGAGGCCGGCACGCGGTCGGTGACCATCGCCTCGGCGCACCACACCATGCGGCCGCCCGCGGCCACGAGCTGCCGGGTGAACAGGCTGTCGGAGCCGCCGCTGAGGCCGAAGCGCTCGTCGAAGCGCAGCCCGGCGTCCCGCACCTGGCGCAGGTCGAGCAGGAGGTTGTTGGTGGCGGCGACGTCGACCGGCGCGCCGGTCTCGAGGCGGCGGCGGTCGAAGAACCGGCCGGCCGCGACCCACGGCGTCAGCTCGCCGTCGAACTCCGAGCGCACGGGCCCGACGACGGCCGCGCATCCGTGCTCGCGCTGCACCTGCACCAGGGCGCGCAGCCAGCCGTCGTCCGGCCGCTCGTCGTCGTCGATGAAGACCAGCAGCTCCGCGTCGCCGGCCGCGTCGAGCGCCCGGTTGCGGGCCGCGGCGATGCCCGGCTGCGGCTCGTGGGCGTACTCGACGCCGTCGGCCGCGAACGCCGCGACGGCCTCGCGGGCGCCGGCGTCCGGGTCGTTGTCGACGACGAGCACCCGCGCGCGGGGCGCGGTGGCGGCGGCCTGCACCACGAGCGCCGGCAGCACCTGCGCGAGGTCGTCGGGCCGCCGGTAGGTGAGCACCGCGATCACCGGCGCGCTGGTGACCGCGACCGGCCCGGGGGCGGTCGCGGGCTGCGGGTCGGTCGTCACGTCGTGCACGCCGTCGACGGTAGCGAGCGCGTCAGGAGCCGGGGGGCGGAATGCCGACACGGTCACCCACCTGCCGCGTGCTGCCTCGACCGGCGTGCCCGTTCGGTACCCCGGCGCGGACGGTCGGCCACCTGCGCGGCCGCCGCGCGCAGCCCGTCGACGGTGGCGTCCCACGAGAAGCCGCGGTCGACCGGGCCCTCGGTGCGCGGCGCGTCGAGCCCCGCCCGGACGCCGGCCGCGATCGAGGGGACGTCGCGCGGGTCGGCGAAGTGCGCGTCGTCGCCGAGCGTCTCGTGCAGGACGGCGATGTCGGCGGCCAGCACCGGGGCGCCGAAGTGCAGCGCCTCGAGCGGCGGGATGCCGAACCCCTCGTCGAGCGAGAGGAACACGAACAGCGCGGTGTGCTCGTAGAGCCAGCGCAGCTCGGTGTCGGGCACGCCGCCGAGCATCAGGATGCTGCCGTCGTCGAGCGCGGTGGCGGCGGCCGGGGAGAGCGCCGCGACCCGGCCGGACTCCTCCCCCACGACGACCAGCGGGCACGTCGGGCCGACCCGGCCGGACGCCAGCGCGCCCTCGACGGTCAGGCTGAGGTTCTTGCGGACGTTCAACCGGCCCACCGACAGCAGGAACCGGTCGACGGACGCCGGCAGCCCGGCCGGGCGCACCGGGTCGGCGCCGACCAGCGCCCGCCCGAGCCCCAGGCCGATCGCCGTCGGCGCCGGGCCGCCCGTCGCGGCGGCGATGCGCGCCGCCTCGGTGCGGGTGGAGGTGACGACGGCCCCCGCCCGGCGGGCCAGCGGCACCATGGGCGCGAAGTAGGCGCGCTCGGCTCTGGTGAACCACTCGGGGTGCGGCACGAACATCACGTCGTGCACGAACACCACGCCGCGCGCGCCGAGGGCCGCGTAGTTGTGGCTGACGCAGACGTCGGGCCGGAACCGGCGGGCGGCCAGCCCCATGCCGACGCCCATGGCGACCCCGTGCGGCCGCAGCCGGGTGGTGACCACGCCGACGCCGGCCGGCAGCTCGTCGCGCACCCGCGCCTCGTGGGCGGCCGGCACCAGCACCGCCAGCTCGTCCGAAGGGTGCCGCCGCGCCCACACCTGCACGAACTCGCGCGCCACCATGCGGTTCGACGGCGGGCCCTCGACCCACCAGTACGCGTCCAGCAGCACCTTCACGGTGACGCCCCCTCTGCCTCGTGCCTGCTCGCTGCCTCGCCGTGCCCGCGACCCGGACGTCGGTCCGGGCCCGGGCACGCGACCGGGCGCACCGCGTTCGCGCTGCGGTGCGCCCGGTCGGTCGTGCTGTCGGTGCTGATGGTGCGGTCGTGCTGGATCGTGCTGGGTGCTGCTCGCCGTCAGTTCGCCGGCGTGACGACCAGGTCGTCGAACGCGGCGGTGACCGGCGCGTTCGTCGACGAGGCGCTCAGGTAGGCCAGCAGCCCCACCGAACCGGCCGACTGCAGGGCAGCGGTCGTGTCGGTCGAGGTCGCCGTCCAGCTGGTCGGCTCGGTGGTGCCAGCCTTCCAGACCTTCGTGCGCAGCGTGGTGGTGCCCGTGCCGGTCACCTGCAGCCGGACGTGCAGGGTGGTGCCGGCCGAGTGCGTCACGCCCGGCACCGTCACGGCCCGCAGCGAGGTCTCGGTGGTGCCGCTGACCTTCAGCAGCGTCACCGTGACCGCACCGGTGTCGTAGTAGCGCAGACGGGCCCGGTAGTCGTTGGTGCCCACCTTGCGGCCGATCACCGAGACGTAGTGCCCGCCACCGGTGGCGTCCTTGTCCGTCGTGACGTCGACCGCGACCTCGGTGTCGGTGCGGCTGACGCCGTTGAGGTAGGCGGCCGTGGTGGCCCCCGCCTTGTTGGCGGCCAGCTTGCCGGTGCCGCCGGAGACCGAGGCGTTCGCCGCGGTGCCCACGATCGCCCAGGCGCCGCCCTTGTCGGCGGTGCCCCAGCTGCTGCTGGCGGTGCGCCCGAAGGCGTCCCGGGCGACGGTGTCGTCGGCCGGCGGGGCGGCCGTCACGGTCACCGACTTCGTGACCGTGCCGGTGGCGCCCTCGTCGTCGGTGACGACGAGCTTCACCGAGTAGGTGCCGGCCGCGGCGTAGGTGTGGTTGGCGACGGCCGTGGTGGCCGAGCCCCCGTCACCGAAGGTCCAGGCGTAGCCGGCGACGGTGCCGTCGGTGTCCGAGGACCCCGACCCGTCGACGGAGAGCACCAGGTCGGCCGCCGAGCTGGTGAACGACGCCGTGGGGGCGACGTTCGCCGGCGGTGCCGCCGTGACGGTCACGGACTTCGTGACCGTGCCGGTGGCGCCGTCGTCGTCGGTGACCACGAGCTTCACCGAGTAGGTGCCGGCCGCCGCGTAGGTGTGGCTCGCGGTGGCCGTGCTCGCCGTGCCGCCGTCACCGAAGGTCCAGGCCCAGGAGGCGACGGTGCCGTCGCCGTCGCTGGAACCGGTGCCGTCGACGTCGACCTTCAGGTTGGCCGTCGAGCTGGTGAACGCGGCCGTGGGGGCGACGTTCGCCGGCGCGGTGACCGTGACCGACTTCGTGGTGGACGCCGTGGCGCCCTGGTCGTCGACCACGGTGAGCTTCACCGAGTAGGTGCCGGCGGCGGCGTAGGTGTGGTTCGCCACGGTGCCGGTGGCGGTGCCACCGTCGCCGAACGTCCACGACCAGCCGCTGATGGTGCCGTCGGTGTCGCTCGAGGTGCTGCCGTCGACCGTCAGCGCCAGGTTCGCCGCGCTGGAGGTGAACGCCGCGGTCGGCGCCACGTTCGGCGCGGTGACCGAGACGGCCTTCGAGACGACCCCGGTGGCACCCTCGTCGTCCGTCACCGTGAGCGTGACCGTCTTGGTGCCGGCCGTGGCGTAGGTGTGCGACGCGGTGGCGCCGGTGCCGGTCTGCCCGTCACCGAAGTCCCAGGCGTACGAGGCCACGGTGCCGTCGGCGTCGGCCGACCCCGAGGCGTCGAACGAGGCGGTCAGGTCGGTCGTCGAGCTGGTGAACGAGGCGGTGGGCGCCGTGTTCGCGACCTGCCCCTTGCCGACCGTCCAGTGCTGCTGCACCTGCGCGTCGCTCAGCGTCGAGGAGTAGATCGCCACCTCGTCGATGTCGCCGCGGAAGTAGTTCGAGCTGTTGCCGCCCCAGGTGTAGTCGCCACCCACGCGCCAGTAGCCGGTGTAGTCCTGCGCGCCGCCGGTCGTGTTCGACGCCTTGAGGCCGCCGTCGACGAACAGCTTCAGGCCGGACGGCGAGCCCTCGGCGACCACGTGGTGCCACTGGCCGTCGTTGTAGCTCTCGTTGGTGTCGACCACGTTGGCGAAGCCGAGCCAGGTGCCGAAGCGCAGCCGGCCGTCGTCGAACATGTACAGGTGGCGGTCGTAGCCGCTGCTGTACCCGAACTGGGTGTTGGCGAGGCCGATGAGCTTGCCGCCCTGGGTGGTGGTGGTGCGGAACCACAGCTCCTCGCTGTAGGTCTGCGGGTTCGACACCGCCTCCGTGCCCGACACCTGGCCGTTGTTGCCGTCGACGCCCACCGAGCCGGCCGGGCCGCCGCTGACGGCGCTCTGGCCGCCCTGCGTGTACCCGCCGCTGTAGATGCCGTCCGAGCCGTTCGGGCTGGCGTCGGCCGCCACCGTGCCGACGGTCTCCCCCAGGCGCCAGTAGCTGTCGGGGTCGGCGTCGTACACGGCCTGCCCGTAGGCGTCGGCCGGGCGGGCACCCGGGAGGGTGCGACCGCTCAGCGCGTAGTGCGACCGCACCTGCTCGAGGCTCAGCGCCGTCGGGTAGATCGCGACGTCGTCGATCTGGCCCTGGAAGCTGAAGCTCGCGGGCTGGCCCGGCCAGCCGCCGATGTTGTCGCCACCGACCCGCCAGTAGCCGGCGTAGTCCTGACCGCTGGTGACCCCGGCGTTGCGGGCGACCCGGCGGCCGTCGACGTACAGCGACTCGCCGCCGCTGCTCAGCGACGCGACCACGTGGTGCCACTGACCGTCGTTGTACGCCGCGGCGCTGGTGATCGTGGCGGTGAAGCCGGGGTAGGTGCCGAAGACGATCTTGCCGTCGTTCTGCATGTAGACGTGGCGGTCGTAGTTGCCGCTGTTGCCCGTCTGGTTGCCACCGAAGCCGATGATCTTGCCGCCGCTGGTGGTGGTCGTCTTGATCCACGCCTCGGCGGTGAAGGTGCTCGGTGCCTGCGCCGCGGTCGCCTTGACCGCCCGGCCGTTGTCGGTGCCGTCGAAGGTCGAGGCCTTGTCGCCGTCACCGGTGCCGCCGTCGGCGCCGCGGCTGACGCCGGTGCCGAGGTTCAGGTCGTCGAAGCCCGCCCAGTTGTAGGCCGTCGCCGGGTCGGACTCGTCGAGGCGCCAGTAGTCCTGCGCGCCGTCGGCGAGCACGCCGTCGGAGTAGGCGCTCGAGGCGCCGTCGCCGCTGACCACCACGGTGACGTTCTCGCTCGCGGCGGCGTTGCCCAGCGCGTCGGTGACGGTGAGCTTGTACTTGTGGGTGCTGCCGGCGGCGAGGCCGCGGTCGATGAAGCCCATGGCCGGCCGCTGCCAGAAGGTCGACTTCTGGGTGGCGGTGTAGATCGGCGTGGTGCCGCTGTCGCGGGTGAGCCTGTAGGTCAGCTCCTCGTTGTCGCGGTCCCAGTTCGCCGGCCAGGTGATGCGGACGCTGCCCGCGCTCAGCGACACGGTCGTCGGGTTGAGGTCCCTGCCCTTGACGACCGGGCCGGAGGTGTTCGGCGCCTTCGAGCGGACGGCGAAGCGCACCAGACCCTGCTGCCGGACGTTGTTGACCTTGGGGAACTCACCGCCGAGCACGACGTAGTCGTCGTTGCCGGAGACCGCCCAGGCGCCCTGGCTCTGGCCGGTGTAGGTGCCGGCGTCGACCTGCGGCCACCAGCGCAGCATGTCGGGGCGCGGCGTGCCGGCCCAGTTGAAGTAGCCCATCGGGTCGTTCGTGATGGTGCCGCGCGCGTCCGTGGTCCACGCCATCGCCCGCTGGAAGCTCCACGGCTCGGTCTGCGGGAAGCCGTCGACGTTGCCGCAGTAGTGCGAGTGGCTCACGGTGTAGACCGCGCCGGCCGCCGGGTAGACGCCGTACGTGTCACCGTGGCAGTCCTCGACCCACGTCACGTCGCCGGACTCGGCGTCCGCCTGGAAGGCCCCCTCGAGGTTGCCCCCGGCGCCGTAGGTGTAGCCGCTGCCGTAGATCTTGTCGCCCTTGATGCTCAGGCTGTTGATCGAGGAGTCGGCGCCGGCGTTGCGCACCTTCTGGTTGCCGTTCCACGGCACCTGCGCGCCGGTGACCGCGTCGACGCCGGCCAGGCCGTAGGCCGCCGAGCCGCCGACGTTCTGGAAGTTGCCGCCGAGGACGACCTTGCCGCCGGGCGTCTTCACCATCGCGAAGACCGTGCTGTCGGCGTTCGGGTTCCAGGGGAGCAGCCCGCCGTTGGACGGCGCGAACGCGGCGACCTTGCTGCGCGCGTTGCCGTTGGCCGAGGTGAAGACGCCGCCGACGTAGATGGCGGTGTCGGTGGCCAGGATCGAGCTCGCCTTGGAGTTCAGCACCGGGGCGAACGAGGTGATCAGCGCACCGGTCGTGGCGTTGAACGCCGCGACGCGGTTGCGGCTCACGCCGTTGGCCTGGGTGAAGTCACCGGCGACGTAGACGCGCGTGCCGTCGGGCGACACCGACACCTGGCGCACCTGGGCGTTCAGGCTGGGGGCGAACGACGTGATGAGCGCGCCGGTCGTGATGTCGTAGGCCAGCAGGTTGTTGCGGACGGTGGTGCTCGTGCCCGCCGCGGCACCCGCCGGGCGCGCGGTGCCGAAGCTGCCGCCGACGTAGACGACGTTGCCGCGGACCGCCTGCGACCAGGCGACGCCGTCGATCTGCACGGTGGGGAGCGCGTCGGCGCTCACCGTCGCGGGGACGCCCGCCGGGGGCGCCGTGTCGGCCTGCGCCGACGTCAGGGGGCCGGCCAGCCCCGCGAGCCCCGCGACGGACGTCGCGAGGAGCACAGCCAGACCACGCCGGACCGCGGGTCGGGAGGTGGAACGCATGGATGTCCTTCGGTCGTGCGCCGGCCACGGCGAGCCGTCTTGGCACGCGCATGGAGTGAACTTGAAGCGAACGTAACCGAGCGCGAGGGGGCTCCGAGGGCGAATCCGCGAAAGGGGGTTGCGGCACTACGCAACGTCACGGGATCTCACGCGAACCGGCCGGACACGGCCGTGCCCACGGCGATCTCGTCGCCGTGGGCACGCGCTGTGACGCCTGTGACGCAAGGGGTCCAGGTCGCTCAGGGGGCGACCGGCACCGCCCGGAACGCGTCGACGCTCATGGTCAGCGGCGCGTTCGTCGCCGACCCGGAGACGTAGGCCAGCAGGCCCACGGCGCCGGCCACCTGCAGCTCGGGCGCGGCGTCGGTGGTGCTCAGCGTCCAGGTCGACGGCTCGGGGTCGGAGCCCTTCCAGGCCCGTGCCCGCACCGTCGTCGGCGAGGTGCCGGTGACCTGCGTGCGCAGGTGCAGCACGTCGCCGGGCGCCATCGTCAGCCCGGGCAGCACCACGGACTGCAGCGTCGTCTCGCCGCCGGAGACCCGCACCGTGGTCAGCGTGACCTTGCCGTCGGCCGTGAACTTCGCCCGCGCCCGGTAGTCGGTGGTGCCGACCCGCCGGCCGATGAGCGACAGGTACGCGCCACCGCCCGTCATCGGCTTGTCGTAGGAGACGTCGACGGAGGCGTCGACCGCGGTGGCCGAGACGCCGTTCAGGTACGAGGCGAGCTGCGACCCGGCGGCCGCCAGCTTGAACCGGCCGGCGCCGTCGGTGACCGACACGTTAGCGGCGCCACCGCCGATCGTCCACGTGCCGCCGACGTCGGCGGTGCCGAAGCCGGTGGTCGTGGTGCGGCCGAAGTCGTCGCTGCCGTAGACCGTCACGACGGGCGCGGTCACGGTCACCGACCGGGTGGTGGTGTCGGTGGCCCCGCGGTCGTCGGTGACCACCAGGGTCACGGTGTACGTGCCCGCCGCGGCGTAGGTGTGCGTCGCGGTCGCGCCGCTGCCCGTGCCGCCGTCACCGAAGTCCCAGGCGTAGAAGGCGACCGTGCCGTCGGGGTCGCTCGACGCCGACCCGTCGGCGGTGACCGCCAGGTCGGTGGCCGAGACCGAGGCCGAGGCCACCGGCTTCTGGTTCACCGGCGGGTTCGCGACCGTCACCGAGCGCGTGGTGCTGGCCGTGCCACCGGAGTTGTCGGTGACGGTCAGCGTGACGGTGTAGGTGCCGCCGGCCGCGTAGGCGTGGCTCGACGTGGCACCGGTCGAGGTGGCCCCGTCGCCCCACTGCCAGGCGTACGAGCTGATCGTGCCGTCGGTGTCGGACGACGCGGTGCCGTCGACGCTCGCCGACGAGCCGGTGCTCGAGGTGGTGAACGAGGCGGTCGGCAGCACGTTCGGGAGCGGGCCGCTGGCGAGCTTGAAGTGGCGCAGCACGGCGGACGGCGCGAGCACCTTGTCGTACACGGCGACCTCGTCGATGGCGCCGCGGAACCAGTAGCTCGACGGCGCGTTCGCCCAGCCGCTCAGCTGGTCGCCGCCCACCCGCCAGTAGCCCTGCAGCGCGTTCGCCGTGGTGACGGTCGCGTTCACGGCCACCTGCGAGCCGTCGACGTACAGCTTCATGCCGTCGGCACCCAGCGACGCGGTGGCGAGGTGCCACTTGTTGTCGTTGTAGGCCAGCGGCGAGGTGATGACCTGCTTGCCGCTGGCGTTCACGCCGAAGTTCAGCCGGCCGTTGTTCGACATGTAGACGTGCCGGTCGTTGGCCGCGCCGCCGCTGAGGCCGGTGGACGAGCCGCCGTAGCCGATGATCTTGCCGCCGGTGAGCGCGTTGGTGCGGAACCAGGCCTCGACGGTGAAGCTCAGCGGCGCCGCCATCGGCACCTGGGTGCTGGCCACGTTGGTGGCGGCCGCGTTGAACGTCGTCGCGGTGTCGGGGTCGCTCACCGCGCCCGCCGTGCCGCGGGTGACGCCGCTGCCGATCGCCAGCGGCTTGTTGCCCGCGGCGTCGTTGCCGACGGCGCCGCTCGCCTCGCCGAGCCGCCACAGGTCGCTGGCCCCGTCGGCGAGCACGCCGCGCGAGTACACCCCGGCCGTCCCGGTGCTGCTCACCGTGGCGGTGGTGGTGTCGCTGGTGACCTTGTTGCCCCACGGGTCGGTGACCGTGACCTTGTAGACGTGGGTCGAGCCCGGGGTGAGCCCGCTGTCGGTCCAGCCCATCGGCGGCCGGTTCCAGAAGGTGGAGCGGCCGGTGAGCGTGGCCACCACGGCGCCGTCGCGGACGACGTTGTAGGTGAGCTGCTCGTTGTCGGTGTCCCAGTCGGACGTCCAGGCGACCCGCACGGTGCCCGGGTCGTTCGAGCTGACCTGCGGGGTGAGGTCGCTGCCCGCGACCTCGGGACCGACCTCGTTCGGCGCCTTCGTCGGGACGGCGAAGCGCACCAGGCCCTGCTGCTTGGTGCTGCCGACCTTGGGGAACTCGCCACCCATCACGACGTACTCGTCGGTGCCGCGCACCGTCCAGGCGGCCTGGTCCTGACCGGTCACCGCGCCGGCGACCAGGTCGGGGAACCAGGTGAGCAGGTCGGGCATCGCGGTGCCCTGCCAGTTGGCGTACGAGCCCGGCTCCTTGGTGATGGTGCGGGTCGGGTTCGCGTCGCGGCTGAAGGCCAGCGCGCGGTGGTGGGTGCGGGGGCTCGTCTCCGGGAACGCGTAGATGTTGCCGCAGTAGTGCGCGTGGTTCGCGACGTACACGGCGCCGCTGTTGCCGAACACGCTGTAGGTGTCGCCGTGGCAGTCCTCGATCCACCGCAGGGTGCCGTCCTGCGTGGCGCTGAAGGTGCCCTCGAGGTTGCCGCCGCCGCCGAAGGTGTACCCCGAGCCGTAGACGTAGGTGCCGTCGGTGCTGAGGTCGAGGATGGACGCCGCGTCGCCGGCGTCGCGCACCCGGCTGGTGACCGCCCAGGGCAGCACGGCGGCGGTGGTCGGGTCGAGCGCCGCCAGGCCGTACGCGGGCGTGGTGCCGAGGTTCTTGTAGGCGCCACCCATGATCACCTTGCTGCCGTCGGGCGTGCCGACCAGCGCGGTCACCCGGTTGTCGGGCGAGGGGTCCCACGTGGCGATCGTGGCGCCGGACGTGCCGTCGAACGCCGCCGCCTTGCGGCGCGGGGTGCCGTTGGCCGAGCTGAACGAGCCGCCGGCGTAGACCTTGCCCTGCTGGACGGCGAGCGCCGCGACCGTGGCGTCGACCTGGGGCTTCCAGGTGGTCGACAGCGCGCCGGTCGAGAGGTTGTACGCCGCGAGGCGGTAGCGGTTGAGGCCGTTCGCCTGGGTGAACTGCCCGCCGACGTAGAGGGTGCTCTTGTCGGCGCTCACCGCGAGGGCGCGCACCGCGCCGTTGAGGTCGGGCACGAACGAGGTGACGAGCTCGCCGGTGCGGATGTCGTAGGCGAGCAGGTTGTTGCGGGTCACCGTGTCGACACCCGGGTCGGCGCCGGCCGGGCGGGCGGTGGTGAAGGTGCCGCCGGCGTAGACCGTGTCGCCCACGACGAGCTGCGTCCAGACCACGCCGTCGATCTGCACGGTGGGCAGCGGGTCGGTGCTCACGGTGGTCGGCGTGCCGGCGACCGGGGGCTGGGTGTCGGCGACGGCCGGCGAGGCACCGACCACGGGGGCCGCGACGCCGGCGAGCGCGGCGGCGAGCACGCCGACCAGGAGGTGGCGGAGCCGTCGGGCGGGGCGGGTGCGTGACATCGGGAGTCCTCGATCGAGCGGCCGCCGGGTGCGCTCCAGCGGGAAAGGTGTCTGCCTCGACGGTAACGGTGCGTGCGCAGGACCCGCAGTCGGATCACCGAAAAGAGGGTGTGGCGATGCGGAGCGTGACGACCACTCACTCGTCAGGGGGCGACGACCGACAGGTGGTCGACGGCGACGGTCAGCGGCGTGCCGGTGGCCGAGCCGGGCAGGTACCCCACCAGGCCGACGCCGCCGGCCTGCTGCAGCCCGGCCGTCGCGTCGGTCGACTCCGCCGCCCAGGTGGTCGGCTCGGTGGCGCCGGCTCGCCACACCCGCGCCCGCACGGTGGTCGGTGCGGTGCCGGTGACCTGCAGCCGCACGCGCAGCACGTCGCCAGGGGCGGCGGTGAGGCCGGCCACGGGCACCGAGCGCAGGGTGGTCTCGCCGCCGGAGACCCGCACGGTGGTCAGGGTGACCGCGCCGTCGGCGCCCCAGCGCACCCGGGCGCGGTAGTCGGCGCTCCCGACCCGGCGTCCGACCAGCGACAGCGCGGGGCCGCTCCCGGTCGCGGCCCGGTCGATCGACGCGTCGACGACGGCGTCGACCGCGGTGCCGGCGACGGTCGGCAGGGTGGCCGTGACCTGCGCACCCGACTGCCCGAGCACCATCCGCCCGCGGCCGACGCCGACGCTCGCCCCCGAGCCGACGACGGTCCAGCCGCCCCCGGTGTCGGCGCTGCCGAACCCGGACGCGACGGTGCGCTCGAACTCGTCGGCGGCCAGCACGCCCGGCGGCGGCGGGGGCGGGGGCGGGGTGGTGTCGCCGGTGGCGAGCTGCTGGTGCCGCAGCACGGTCTCGGCGGGCAGCACCCGGTCGTAGACGGCGACCTCGTCGAGCGACCCGCGGAACCACGCGCTGGACGGCGCGCTCGGCAGCCCGCTCACCGTGCCGCCGCCCACCCGCCAGTAGCCCCAGACCGAGGTCGCCCGGGTGACCGCCGGGTTGCTCGCGACGAGCGCGCCGTCGACGTGCAGCCGCATGCCGTCGGGCCCCAGGCTCGCGACGACGTGGTGCCACCGCCCGTCGGCGACCCCGGTCGGGCTGGTGATCGTCCGCCGGGTGCCGGCGTTCACCGAGAAGGCGACGCGGCCGCCGTCGGTCAGGTACACGGCGCGGTCGGGCTTCGACCCGGTGCCGGACGACGCCGTGTTCCACTCCAGCACCGCCCCGCCGGTCGCGGACGTGGTGCGCACCCAGGCCTCGGCGGAGAACACGGACGGCGCGGTGGCCGCCACGGTCAGCCCGGCGCGGGCGTTCGAGGTGCCGTCGAAGGTCGAGGCCCGGTCGGTGCCGCCGAGCGCGCCGACCGCACCGCGGGTGACGCCCGACCCGAGCGACAGGTCGCGGCCGCCGGCCCAGTCGTAGCCGGTGGCGCCGCTGCCCTCCCCCAGCCGCCAGTAGTCGCCGGCGCCGTCGGCGAGCACCTCGCGCGAGTACGCCCCGCCGGTGCCGCTGCCGCTCACGGTGGCGCTCACCGTGCCGCTGGTGACCGCGTTGCCCCAGGGGTCGGTGACGGTCAGCCGGTACGTGTGCGTCGACCCCGGCGTCAGCCCGGCGTCCGTGCACCCCGTCGGGGGCCGGGACCAGAACGTCGACCGGCGGGTCAGCGTGCAGACCGTCGTGCCGCCGTCCCGGACCACCCGGTAGGTGAGCTGCTCGTTGTCGGTGTCCCAGTCGGCGGTCCACGCGACGCGCACCCGCCCGGCGTCGAACGAGCTCAGGACGGGGTTCAGCGCCGTGCCGGAGACGCGGGCACCGAACCGGTTCGGCGCCAGGTGCGGCAGCGCGAAGCGCACCAGCCCCTGCTGCGCCCGGTTGTTGACCTTCGGGAACTCTCCGCCCATGACGACGTAGTCCGCGTTGCCCGACACGCTCCAGGCCGCCTGGCTCTGGCCGGTGAAGGTGCCGGCCTCCGGCTCGGGGTACCAGGGCAGCAGGGCGGGCACCGGCGTGCCCTCCCAGTTCTGGTAGGTCCCCTGCTCCTTCAGCGCGGTGCGGCCGCTGGGGTCGCGGCCGAACGCGAGCATCCGGTGGTGGGTGCGCGGCGTCGTCTCGGGGAAGGCGCCGATGTTCGCGCACTCGTGCGGGTGGCCGGCGACGTAGACCGCCGTCGGCCCCGGGAAGACGTCGTAGGTGTCGCCGTGGCAGTCCTCGACCCAGCGCAGCGTGCCGTCCTGCGTGGCGCTGAAGGCGCCCTCGAGGTTGCCGCCGCCGCCGTAGGTGTACCCGCTGCCGTACACGTGCGTGCCGTCGGTGCGCAGGCTCAGGATGCTCGCGGCGTCGCCCGCGTTGCGCACCCGCAGCGCCGCCGCCCACGGCAGGAGCGCGCCGGTGGCCGGGTGCACCGCCGCCATCCCGTAGGCCGCGACGCCGCCGAGGTGGGTGAACGCGCCGGCCACGACCACCCGTGCGCCGTCCGGCGTGGCGACCATCGCGTTGACCCGGCTGTCGGCCGACGGGTTCCACGGCAGCAGGCCGCCGGCGGTGTCGAAGGCCGCCAGCCGCGCCCGGCCGGTGCCGTTGGCGCTGCTGAACGACCCGCCGGCGTAGACCACGCCGGGGCGCACGGTGAGCGCGGCGACGGTGTTGTCGGTGGTGGGCCGCCAGGTCGTCGACAGCTGCCCGGTCGTCAGGTCGTAGGCCGCGAGGCGCGACCGGCTCTGCCCGTTCGCCCGGGTGAACTGCCCCCCGACGTACAGCGTGCGGCCGTCGGGCGCGGCCACGAGGGCACGCACCGGGCCGTCGAGGTCGGGCACGAACGAGCTCACGAGCACGCCGGTGCTGATGCTGTAGGCCAGCAGGTTGTGCCGCGGCACGGTGCCGACGCCGGGTGCGTTGCCCGCCGGGCGGGCGGTGTCGAAGTCGCCGCCGGCGTAGACGGTGTCGCCCACCACCGTCTGCGTCCACACCACGCCGTCGATCTGCACCGTCGGCAGGGGGTCGCTGCTCACGGTCACCGGCGCCCCGACGTCCGGCGGGCGGGTGTCGGCCGCGGCGGACGGCGCGTGACCGGCCGCGACCGCGAGCGTCGCGGCGAGCGCCGCGCCGGTGAGTGCGGCGAGGGCGGCGCGCAGCCGGCGGGTGGGTCGAGTCGCGTGCATGCCGTGCTCCCCGGCGGTGGACGTCTGTGCCGCCCATCGTCAGCGCGCCGGCACCCTCACCGCACCAGAACAGTCAAGTCCAGGCAAAGAACTACCCACCGTGCCGCCGCAGGCACCGCGAGCGACCGCGGTCGTGACGTCGTGAGGCGGTTCGGCTACGAGGCGTCGCCGCGCAGCCGGACGACGGGCTGCGTCGGGTCGTACGTCACCGTCAGCGTCACCCGGTCGCGGTCGCCTCCCGACATCAGGAAGACGTACGTGCCGTCGGCGGTGGCACCGGGCGCGACGTCGCCCTTCCACGGCGACGACGGCTTCGAGCTGCTGTCGCTGGCCGGGTCGCCGTCGGTGACCTCGGCGGTCACCACCGCGTCGCCCAGGTCGAGGGCCTTCGCGGTGCCGTTGCGGAACCGCAGGGTGAACGCCACGGCCTTGCCGCTCAGCTCACCGGGACCCTTGCCGGTCACGGTGACGGCCTTCGTGCGCACGACGGACACGCTGGCGCCCGGCGCGAAGGTGGCGGTGCCGGTGAGCGGCACCACGGGACGCGTCGACACCGACTTCGAGGGCACGGTGGACGCCGACCCGGCGGGTGCGCTCGACGAGCTCGAGGCGCTGGTCGAGCTGCTCGAGCTCGACGAGCTCGAGCCCGCGGACGTGGTGGCGGAGGTCGTCGAGGGCGCCGGGGTGCCGGACGTCGTGCTGCTGGCGGTCGAGCCGGCCGGCGCCGCGGCGTCGTCACCGCCCGAGCACGCGCCCAGCAGCCCGCCGACCAGCACCAGCCCAGCCGTCGCGATGGCGACCCGTGTCATGCGTCCTGTCCCCTGCTCTGTCGAGGCACCGGGCGCCCGAGCGCGCCCATGTCGCGGAACCACTTCACCACGGCCAGCACGAGGAACCCGGCGTTGGCGACGAAGAAGAGCACGTAGACCGGGAAGAACACGGCCGGCACGCCCAGCAGCACGAACGCCACGCACAGGAAGCCGTAGTCGGTGGGGATCACCAGCAGCGAGCGCAGGCCGGAGGTGCCGCCGCGCTCGATGGGCACGCCGGTGGCCGCCACCTGCCGCTGGCGCAGCAGGTCGTTCAGGATCATGCCGAAGAACATCACCGACGCCACGGCGGCGAAGCCCATGGGCACCAGCAGCCAGCGGTCGTCGAGGTCGAAGAATCGGTAGGCCGAGACCAGCACGGCGAGGTGCAGCAGCGAGGCCTTGCCCGCGTCGAACATGTGGTCGAGCCACTCCCCCTGCGGCGAGCCGCCGCCGCGCAGCCGGGCGAGCTGGCCGTCGGCGGCGTCGAGGGCGTAGCCGATCACCAGCAGCGCGGCCACGACGAGGCCGGTCCACCACACCGGCCGCACCAGGAACACCAGGGCGATCGCGGTGTAGGTGAACACGGCGCTCAGCGCGGTGACCTGGTTCGGCGTGCGGCCGAGCAGGTAGGCGCCGGCGGCGAACGAGCGGCCCAGCGGCCGGTTCACGAAGCGGGAGTAGGCGGGCGCGCCCTTGGTGGTCTTCTGGGCCTGCAGCAGCCGCTGCCGGGTCGCGCGGAACCCGCCCTCGGGGGGCTGCCTGGTGGTCACCTGCGTCATCGTCCGCTCCCAGCCGTGCCGTCGTCCTGCAGGTAGCCCGACCGTCGCCCGGACGGCCGACGGCGGCGGGGGCCGCGGGTGGCCAGCAGCCGGCACAGCTGCTCGTAGGCCAGCGCCACGTCGTCCCAGTCGTACAGCTTGGCCCGCAGCCCCGAGGAGCGACCGCGCTCGCGGGTGCCCTCCGGGTCGGCCTCGGCGGCCTCGACCAGCGCGGCGACGTCGTCGGGAGTGCGCCAGAAACGGCCCGCCTCGCCCAGCACCTCGCGGTTGAACACCACGTCGTAGGCGTCGACGGCGGCCTGGGCACCGATCGCCCGCAGCAGGGACGGGTTCGTGCCCCCGACCGAGTGCCCGTGCAGGTAGGTGAGCGACCCGGCGTACAGCTGGTCGAGCAGCTCCTGGTCCCAGACGCCGCCGAGCAGCCGCACCCGGTCGTCCGCGAGCGCCCGCACCTGCTCGGTGTACGCGTCGGCGTACGGCGCGGAGCCGACGACGACCAGCGGCAGGGTGGCGCCGGAGCGCACGTACCCCTCGACCGCGACGTGCACGTGGTTCTCGGGCTCGAAGCGGGCGACGACCAGGTGGTAGCCCTGCGGCGCCAGGTCGAGCTCGGCGAGCCGGTCGAGCCGGTCGGGGTCGACGGACGGCGCACCGTAGGAGATGAGCGCGGTCTCGGCGCCGAACTCGCCGTCGTAGTAGTCGGCGATGCCCTGCGCGTCGGCGATCAGCGCGTCGGACCAGCGGACGGCGAGCGACTCGGCGGTGCGGTAGTAGCGGCGTCCGGCCGGACCCCACTTGCCGCGCTGCCACTCCAGGCCGTCGACGTGCGTGGCGAGCGGCACCCGACGGGCGCGCAGCAGCGGCAGGAACGGCGCGTTGGCGGCGTTGAAGACGACCGCCGTGTCGGGACGCCGCCGGGTCACCAGGTGCAGCACCGAGAGCGCGGTGTGGCTGAGCGTCTCGAGCGAGCGCCGGCGCATGGCCGGCAGGTGCACCAGCCGCATGCCGAGGTAGCTGCCGCCGTGCTCGTCGTCGCCGCGGCAGTAGACGGTGACGTCGTGGCCGCGGTCGACGAGCCGGCGCCCGACCTCCTCGATGGCCGTCTCGAAACCGCCGTAGCGGGCCGGGACGCCGCGGGTGCCGATGAGTGCGATGCGCATTGGTGAGTGGTTCCCCCTGCCCGGGACGTGCCGCAGCGCGGCGTGCACCGGACGCGTCGTGATCAGTAGGCGCCGGAGCCGAGCACGACGGCGCGCGCGGTCTTCCAGAGGATCTGCAGGTCGAAGGCGACGGACCAGTTGTCGACGTAGCGCAGGTCGAGTCGCACCGACTCCTCCCACGACAGGTCGGCGCGGCCGCTCACCTGCCACAGGCCGGTCAGGCCGGGCTTGACCCGCAGCCGGCGGTGCATGGCGTCGTGGTACTCGGCGACCTCGGTGGGCAGCGGCGGACGCGGGCCGACGAGCGACATGTCGCCGCGGACGACGTTCCACAGCTGGGGCAGCTCGTCGATCGAGAACCGCCGCAGCACGGCGCCGACCGGCGTGATCCGCGGATCGCGCTTCATCTTGAACATGAGGCCGTCGCGGTCGCTGTCGGCGAGCAGGTCGTCGGTGCGGCGCGCCTCGGCGTCGACCACCATCGAGCGCAGCTTCCACATGGTGAAGGGCACGCCGTCGCGGCCGATGCGCTGCTGGCGGAAGAACGCGGGGCCGCGGCTGGTGACGACCACGGCGATCGCGGCGGGCACGACGACGAGCAGCGACCCGAGGAACAGGGCGAGACCGAGGCTGCGGTCGAGCAGCGCCTTGCCGATCATCCGGCCCTGGTGCGCCTCGGGCGCCTCGACGTGCAGCAGGCTCAGGCCGGCGGCGGGACGCACCCGCAGCCGCGGGCCGGCGACCTCGACGAGACCGGGCGCCACGACCAGGTCGGCGCCGGTGCGCTCGAGCGCCCACGACAGCCGGCGCAGCGAGGCGTTCGACAGGCCGGAGCCGGCCACGATCACGACGTCGACCTCGTGGTCGATCACCGACTGCGGGACGTCGGACAGCATGCCGACGACCTGCACCCCGGCGCTGAGCGGCACGTCGGCCATGACCGACGGCAGGCAGGCGCCGACGACGTCGTAGCCGTGGTGCGGCACCTTCATCAGGTCGCCGACGACCTCGTCGACCGCCGACGGCGAGCCGACGACGAGCGTGCGCTGCAGGGCCTCGCCGTAGGTGCGCTGCCGCACCAGCCACCGGCGCAGCACGTAGCGGTGCAGCGCGGTGAGCACGGCGGCGAGCGGCACGGCGACCAGCACGAAGCGCCGCGGCACGAGCAGCTGCAGCGAGTAGGAGACGAGCGACATCGTGACCAGCACCGCGACCGCGGCGCGCCCGACCATGCCGAACTCGTCGGGCCCGGCGCCGATGCGGCGGCTGTCGTAGGCGCGGAACAGCCACAGCGCCAGGCACCACGCGGCGGAGCAGAGCACGGCACCGACGACGACCGTGGCGTTCACCTCGTAGGAGGCGATCACCGCGCCCCACACCGCGAAGGCGATCAGCGCGTCGACGAGGACGGCGCGGGTGACCAGCGGGCGGGCCCAGCGGCTGCGCCGGGCGTCGGCGCGGGCGATGGGGTCGAACGTGGTGGCGCGCGGCGAGCCGGGCTGCTCGGGCAGCAGGGCCGGCGGGGCGACGTAGGGACGGGGCGAGGCCCACGACACGCGGGTGGCGGCGGTAGGAGCGCGGCGGTCGCCGAGCGGGTCGGCGGACGCGGTGTCGACGTCGTCGTCGACGATCACCTCGAGGTCGGGATCAGCGCCCAGACCGAGGCTGTCGTCGTACGTGGTCATCCGGTCGTTCCCTCCCGTGGTCGTGCCGCCCGACACCGCCGCAGGCCGCTGCCCCCGGACCCTGCACGTCGTCGATGTCGGTGGTCCGACCGTAGCCGCGCCGCCGAGGCTTCGGAGGGCGTTTGCCGAAGACGAGGCCCCAATTCACGCGCGCGATACACATGGTGACGCGCTGCTGCAAGGCATCACGCTGCGTGCACCTGATCGGTTCAGCGCGGGGCGTGCCACCGCTGCTGGGTGGCCAGCAGCCCCTCGGTGGCGAGCTGCTCGGCCGCGTCGGCGGCGTCCTCGAGCAGGATCGGGAGCTCCTTGCGCTCGACCGACGAGAAGTCCTTCAGCACGAAGTCGGCGGGGTCCTGCCGGCCGGGCGGTCGCCCGATGCCGACCCGCACCCGCAGGTAGTCCTTGGTGCCGAGCGAGCGGCTGATCGAGCGCAGGCCGTTGTGGCCGCCCTCGCCGCCGCCGAGCTTGACGCGCAGCTCCCCCGCCGCGATGTCGAGCTCGTCGTGCACGACGACGACCCGTTCGGGCTCGACGTCGTAGTACTGCGCCAGCCCGGCGACCGGGCCGCCCGACTCGTTCATGTACGTCGCGGGCTTGGCCAGCACGACGCGCGGGCCGGGCACGCCGCCCGGCCCGGTGCCGAGCCGCCCCTCCAGCACCGCGGCCCGCGACCGGTGGCTCTTGAAGGAGCCTCCGGTGCGGGCCGCGAGGACGTCGACGACCATGGCGCCGACGTTGTGCCGGTTGCCGGCGTACGCCGGGCCGGGGTTGCCCAGCCCGACGACCAGCCAGGTCCCGGTGGTGCTCACTCCTGGGTGTCGCCCTCGGCGGTGGCCTCGGCGTCGCCCTCGGTGCCCTCGGCCTCGGCGGCGGCGTCCTCGTCGGACTCCTCGCGCTCGATGCCGGCCTCGGCCTCGGCCTCGGCGAGCTCGGCCTCGAGCGCCTCGGCGGTGACCTGGGCGGTGACGTTGACGACGAGGTGCTCGCCGTCGGTGACCAGCGTGGCGCCGGCGGGGAGGGTGATGTCGGCGGCGCTGATCTGGCTGCCGGCCGCGAGGCCCTCGACGGAGACGGTGACCTGCTCGGGGATGTCGGTGGCCGAGACCTCGAGCTGGAGGAACTGCTGCTCGACCTGCACGACGGTCTCGAGGGCGGCCTCGCCCTCGACGTGCACCGGCACGTCGACGGTGACCTTCTCGCCGCGGCGCACGACGACGAGGTCGACGTGGTCGATGACCGGCTTGATCGGGTCGCGCTGCACGTCCTTGGCGAGCGCGAGCTGCTCGGCGCCGTCGAGCACGATCGTGAGCAGCGCGTTCGGGTTCTTCAGCGCCAGCATCGTGTCGTGGCCGGGCAGCGTGATGTGCACGGGGTCGGTGCCGTGGCCGTACATGACGGCGGGGATCTGGGCGGCGCGGCGGATCTTGCGGGCGGCGCCCTTGCCGAACTGGGTGCGGGCGGTCGCGTGCAGGGTCAGGTCGGACACGGCGGGACTCCTCGAGCTGGGTGGCGTGCGGTCGGTGCGGAGGCAGGGCCTCGACGCGGGACGCAGCACGAAGGGCGCCCGATGGAGGGCACCGCGTCGATCACGGACGCGACGACAGCTTCGTCGTGCGACGTCCCTCGCCGAGGCAACCCGCCGATCCTACCGGTCGGTGCGGCGCACGGTGAAATCACGCCCACCCCTCGGGCGATACTGGCCCGGTGCCCCGCTGGACCCCGGCCGCCGTCGAGCGGGCCGCACCGGACGCCGCCTCGCTGGCGGCCGCCCGGCGGCTGGCGCGGCCCGGCCCGTGGTCGGCCACCGGCAGCACCGACACCCTCGTGTGGGGCAGCTGCCAGGGCTCGGGCTCGACGCCGTACCGGGTGAGCGTCGACCTGGCCGGGCCGGCGTACCGGTGCAGCTGCCCCAGCCGCAAGCACCCGTGCAAGCACTCGCTGGCCCTGCTGCTGCTGTGGGTGCAGGGCTCGGGCTCGGTGGCGGACGCCGAGCGGCCGGCCGACGACGCGCAGCAGTGGGCGCTGCAGCGGGCGGACCGCGCGGCGGGGACCCCGGCAGCTCCCCGCGCGCCGGTCGACCCGGTGGCGCAGGAGTGGCGGCGCGACGAGCGGCTGGCCCGCATGTCGGCCGGCCTCGACGACCTCGGCCGCTGGCTGACCGACCTGGTGCGCGGCGGCACCGTGCAGGCCCGGCAGCAGCCCTTCGACTGGTGGGACGCGGCGGCCGCGCGGCTGGTCGACGCCCAGCTGCCCGGGCTGGCCGACCGGCTGCGGTCGACGGGTGCGGCGCTGCACGGCCGCCCCGACTGGTCGGACCACCTGCTGTCGGAGGTCGGGCTGTGGTGGACGGCGGTGCGCGCCTGGCGCCGGTGGGACGAGCTGCCGGAGCCGACCCGGGCCGACCTGCGCGCCTTCGTCGGGTGGGCGCAGTCGAGCGAGGAGGTGCGGGCCGGGAAGACGGTCGACGACACCTGGCTGGTGCTCGGCGCGCACCGCAGCGACGACGGGCGGCTGCTGCAGCAGCGCACCTGGTTGCGCGGCACCCGCAGCGGCGAGGTGGTGCAGCTGCTCGACTTCGCCGTCGGGACGGCGACGCTGCCGGTCGCGCACCTGGCCGGCTCGGCGCTCGACGCGGTGCTCGCCCTCTACCCGGGCAGCCGCCCGCGCCGCGCGCTGGTGGTCGGCGAGCCCGTCGTGCGCACCGGGCCGGTGCCGGAGCCGGACGGCGGCACGGTCGACGACGCCCTGCGCGGGCTGGCCGCCACCTGGGCCGACAACCCCTGGGCGCCGCGGGCGCTCACCGTGCTG
>NZ_BAAHBM010000026.1:0-40716 GCF_054776675.1 Angustibacter aerolatus | reverse complement strand
CGTCGACGCCGGCCCGGCGGGCGGTGCGGCGCAGCGCCTCCACCACCTCGGCGGGCGGCCCGGCCGGCGTCCAGCCCGCCACGACGACCACCCCCGTCTGCGCGTCCCAGCCCAGCGCCGCGGCCCGCGACTGCAGCGCGTCGTCGGCCTCGCCGCGCAGCACGGCGTCGACCACCAGCGACTCCAGCCGGGCGTCCCACGCACCGCGCGCCTCGGCCGCCTGGGCGTAGACCTGCGCCGCGGCGAACGCGATCTCGCGCGAGTAGCGCAACACGGCCTCGCGCAGCATCGCCTCCTCACCGGGCGGCGACACCTGCTCGACCTGCTCCTCGACCACCTCGACGACCGTGCGCACCAGGTCGAGGGTGTGCCGCAGCGTCACCGAGCGGGTCAGCTCGCGCGGCGCCGTGCCGAACACGTCGGCCGTCACCTGGGGCTCCCGGTCGGGGCTCTGGAACCAGGCGACGAACGCCCCGATCCCGGCCTGCGCGACGAGCCCGACCCACGAGCGGTCCTCGGCCGACAGCGCCCGGTACCAGGGCAGGTGCTCCTCCATGCGGGCCGCCGCGGCGCGCGCGAGCTCGGGCATGTGCTGCTCGACGCGACGTCGGGCAGCGGCGCTGGGCTGCGCCGGGCGGCTCCTGGGCACGCCGCAGGGTACCCCCGGGCTTTGTCCGCTCCGCACAACGAGCGGCCCTCCGGACGCCCGTGACGGACGAGCCCCCGAGGGGACGCTGGGCTATGGTCGGAGCCCGGGCCGAGAGGCGTCCGGGGCCGACGACCACGGAGAGGGGGCCGCCATGGGGCTTCGAGACCTGCTCGGACGACGGCGACCCGACGAGACCACCACCGGCGTGCGCAGCGCCGCCAAGAAGATCGCAGCGAAGACCATCGGGGCACCGGGGCGCACGCGCCACCAGGAGCTGCACACCGGCCCGATCAACATCTCCCGCGACTCCGTCGAGGGATCCTCCGAAGGCAACCTGCGCCACCGCGTCGAGGAGGACCCCAACGACGCCGAGGCCTTCGCGCAGCTCGCCGAGATCGTGCGACGCCGCGCCGCAGAGGGCCACGAGGACGAGGCCCGGCCGCGTGCCGCCGCCGACGCCGAGTGGGCGCTCGCCGAGGAGCTCGCGCACAGCAGCCAGGCCTGGTACCCGCTGATCCGGCTGGCCAAGCTGTCGCTCGACGACGACCCGGACGCCGCGCTGCGCCGGCTCGCGACCGCCGCCGAGCGCGAGCCGACGGGTCGCGCGCTCGCCGAGGGCATCTCGATGCTGCGCGGCGAGGGCAAGGCCGATCTCGCCCTCTCGCTCGGCGTCGGGCACTGGCGCCCGCGCGAGCACCTCGCCGAGGCCGGCCGCGAGGTCGTGCAGGCCGCGGTGGCCGCCGGCCGGTTCGGCGACGCCCGCCGCCAGCTCGACGTGCTGCTGGAGTTCCACGACGAGCAGGAGGTCACCGACCTCACCCAGCACCTCGACGAGGTCGCGCCCCGGCGTCCGTAGCGCCCAGCACGCACGACGGCCCGCCCCCAGCAGATCGGGGGCGGGCCGTCGTGCGTCCCGGGTGGGACCGGCGTCAGGCGTCGCCGCCCGCGTTGCCGCTGGTGCCGGCAGTCACGTCGAGCAGCCGGTACTTCGTGGCGGCGTCGCGCGGCACCGAGGCGTCGACCTCACCGCGCGCCGCCAGCTGCTGCAGCGCGCGGACGGCCACCGACGGGCCGTCGATGTGGAAGTGCCGGCGGGCGGCGGGCCGGGTGTCGGACAGACCGAAGCCGTCGGCGCCCAGCGTCGCGTAGTCGCCCGGCACCCACTGGCGGATCTGGTCCGGCACCGCACGCATGTAGTCGGACACCGCGACCACCGGACCCGGACGGTCCTGCAGCTGCTGGGTCACGAACGGCACCAGCTGCTCCGCGTCGGGCTCGAGGAACGCCCGCTCGTCGGCAGCCAGCCCGTCGCGGCGCAGCTCGTTCCACGACGTCACCGACCACACGTCGGCGGCGACGCCGAAGTCCTGCGCGAGCAGCTGCTGCGCCTCCAGCGCCCACGGCACGGCGACGCCGGACGCGAGCAGCTGCACCCGCGGCCGGCCCTCCGTCGTCTCGGCCGGAGCCAGCAGGTACATGCCACGCAGCAGCGAGGCGACGTCGAGCCCCTCCGGCTCGACCGGCTGCACGATCGGCTCGTTGTAGACCGTCAGGTAGTAGAAGACGTCCTCGGGCTGCTCGCCGAGCATCCGCCGGATGCCGTCCTTGACGATGTGCCCGATCTCGTACCCGTACGCCGGGTCGTAGGACACGACGGCGGGGTTGGTCGAGGCGAGCAGCGGCGAGTGGCCGTCGGCGTGCTGCAGCCCCTCGCCGGTGAGCGTCGTGCGACCGGCCGTCGCGCCCACGAGGAACCCGCGGGTCATCTGGTCGGCGGCCGCCCAGAGGCTGTCGGCGGTGCGCTGGAACCCGAACATCGAGTAGAAGACGTAGACCGGCAGCATCGGCTGCCCGTGCGTCGCGTACGACGTGCCGGCCGCGGTGAACGCCGCCACCGACCCGGCCTCGTTGATGCCGACGTGCAGGATCTGCCCGTCGACGGCCTCCTTGTACGACAGCATCAGGTCGGCGTCGACCGACACGTAGTTCTGCCCGTGCGGGTTGTAGATCTTCGCCGTCGAGAAGAACGAGTCCATGCCGAACGTGCGCGCCTCGTCGGGGATGATCGGCACCACGCGCGGCCCGAGCTCCTTGTCGCGCATCAGGTCCTTGAGCAGCCGCACGAACGCCATCGTGGTGGCGACCTGCTGCTTGCCCGAGCCGCGCTTCACGACGTCGTACGTCGAGTCGGCGGGCAGCGGCACCTGGTGGCCGGTCGTTCGGCGGGCCGGCAGCGAGCCGCCGAGCTTCGTGCGCCGCTCGCGCAGGTACTGGATCGTCTCGTCCTGCTCGCCCGGGTGGTAGTACGGCGGCAGGTACGGGTCGGCCTCGAGCTGCTCGTCGCTGATCGGGATGCGCAGGCTGTCGCGCAGCAGCTTCAGGTCGTCGAGCGTCAGCTTCTTCATCTGGTGGGTGGCGTTGCGGCCGGCGAAGTGCGGGCCGAGGCCGTAGCCCTTGATGGTCTGCGCGAGCACCACCGTCGGCTGCCCGGTGTGCTGCGTGGCCGCCTGGTACGCGGCGTACATCTTCCGGTAGTCGTGCCCGCCCCGCTTGAGCTTCCAGATGTCGTCGTCCGAGAGGTTCTCGACCATCCGGCGGGTGCGCGGGTCGCGGCCGAAGAAGTGCTCGCGGATGTAGGCGCCGTCGTTGGCGCGGTACGTCTGGTAGTCGCCGTCCGGGGTGGCGTTCATCAGGTGCACCAGGGCGCCGTCGCGGTCGGCGGCGAGCAACGGGTCCCACTCGCGGCCCCACACGACCTTCACGACGTTCCAGCCGGCGCCGCGGAAGCTCGCCTCGAGCTCCTGGATGATCTTGCCGTTGCCGCGCACCGGGCCGTCGAGCCGCTGCAGGTTGCAGTTGACGACGAACGTGAGGTTGTCGAGCTCCTCGTTCGCGGCGACGTGCAGCAGGCCGCGGCTCTCCGGCTCGTCGGTCTCGCCGTCGCCGAGGAACGCCCACACCCGCTGCTGGCTGGTGTCCTTGATGCCGCGGTGGTGCAGGTACTTGTTGAACTGGGCCTGGTAGATGGCGTTCATCGGGCCGAGGCCCATCGACACCGTCGGGAACTCCCAGAAGTCCGGCATGAGCCGCGGGTGCGGGTACGACGGCATGCCGCCGCCCGGGTGGCTGAGCTCCTGGCGGAAGCCGTCGAGCTGGTCGGCGCTCAGCCGGCCCTCGAGGAACGCGCGGGCGTAGACGCCGGGGGAGGCGTGCCCCTGCACGTAGATCTGGTCGCCGCCGCCCGGGTGGTCCTTGCCGCGGAAGAAGTGGTTGAAGCCCACCTCGTACAGCGTCGCGCTGGAGGCGTAGCTGGCGATGTGGCCGCCGACCGAGACGCCCGGACGCTGCGCGCGGTGCACGACGACGGCGGCGTTCCAGCGCAGCCACGCGCGGTAGCGGCGCTCGACCTCCTCGTCGCCGGGGAACCACGGCTCGGCCTCGGGCGAGATCGTGTTGGTGTAGTCGGTGGCGGTGAGGCTCGGCACGCCGACCTGCTTCTCGCGCGCCCGCTCGAGCAGCTTGAGCATGAGGTACCGGGTGCGGGTGCGGCCCTTCTCGTCGAGCACGCCGTCGAGCGACTCGAGCCACTCGCGGGTCTCGTCGGGGTCGGTGTCGGGCAGCTGGCTCGGGATCCCGTTCAGGATCGGGCCCGCGTCGTCGCGACTGCTCACGGTGGTCCTCTCTGCGCCGGTGGCGACCAGGGGCTCGGTGGGCGCCCCGGTCGCTGCGCCGGTCCACGGTGGTGACCGGTGCGGGGACCATCCTGCCCTCTCGCGCGACACGCGTCACACCTGGCTCGCGGGTGGCCGCCGCCGCGGGCGGCTCGTAGGTTCGACGGGTGCTGACGACGACCCTCGACGTGACCACCGGCGACCGCGAGCGGGTGCTCGACCTGACCCGCGACATCGAGCGCTTCCTGCGCGAGGGCGGCGCGCGCGACGGCCTGCTCAACGTGTTCGTGCCGCACGCCACCGCGGGCGTCGCGGTGCTCGAGACCGGCGCCGGCAGCGACGACGACCTGCTCGACCTGCTCGGGGTGCTGGTGCCGTGCGAGGGACCGGCCGGCCGCGGCTGGCAGCACCGGCACGGCACGCCCGGGCACGGCCGCGACCACGTGCTGCCCGGGCTCGTCGCGCCGTCCGTGGTGGTTCCGGTGCTCGACGGCGCGATGGCGCTCGGCACCTGGCAGAGCGTGGTGCTGGTCGACACCAACGTCGACAACCCCCGGCGGACGGTGCGGCTGTCGTTCGTGGCGGGGTAGCAGCGCCCGGGCCGTCAGACGGGCTGGACGGGCTGGCGCACCGGAGCGGTGAGCCGCTGCTCGCCGGCGTAGACGGTCATCCGCGGCGGGCGCAGGAACCCGACGAGCGTCATGCCGGCCTCGCGGGCCAGCTCGACGGCGAGGCTGGACGGCGCCGACACCGCTGCCAGACAGGGGATGCCGGCCATCACGGCCTTCTGCGTCAGCTCGAACGACGCCCGGCCGCTCACCACCAGCACGTGCCCGGTGAGCGGCAGCCCCACCTCGCGGGCCGCCCACCCCACGACCTTGTCGACCGCGTCTTGCCGCCCGACGTCCTCGCGCACCACGAGCAGCTCGCCGTCGGGGGAGACGAGGCCGGCCGCGTGCAGCCCGCCGGTGCGCCCGAACACCTGCTGCTGCTCGCGCAGCGCGTCGGGCAGGCCGAGCAGCAGCTCGGCGGGCCAGGTGGTGGCGTCGGCCGAGACGTCGTGGTGCGAGCGCAGCCGGACGGCGTCGAGGCTGGCCTTGCCGCACACCCCGCAGGAGGACGAGGCGAAGAAGTGCCGCTCCAGCGAGACGTCGGGCGCCGGCACCCCCTCGGCCAGCACGACGTCGACCACGTTGTACGTCGGGCGGCCGTCGTCGCCGGCGTCCTGGCAGTGCATCAGGGTCGCCACGTCGTCGGCGCCGTGGAGCAGCCCCTCGCCGAGCAGGAAGCCGATCGTCAGGTCGAAGTCGACGCCCGGCGTCCGCATCGTGACGGTGAGGGCGCGCCCGGCCACCCGCACCTCGAGCGGCTCCTCGGCGGTGAGCGTGTCGGGGCGGCGGGTCTGCTGCAGCACGCCGTCCGCCCCGAGCTCGAGCCTGGTCACCGGCGTCCGAACCGTCACCCGTCCCATGGCGCCAGGGTCGCACCCCGTCGGCGCCGCGGCACCTCGCCCGCCCAGCAGTTGCGGGTCGAACAGTCGTGCGGTGCGATGTGCCGAGCCGCACGGGACGACGGAGCCCCCGCGGACCCCTGCCCTCACGAGGAGGCGGCATGTCGGTGCTCGACCGCGAGCGGACCGTGGCCGGACCGGGCTTCAACCGGTGGGTCATCCCGCCGGCGGCCCTGGCCATCCACCTGTCGATCGGCGAGGTCTACGCGTTCAGCGTCTTCAAGACCTCGCTCGTCGCGCACTTCGACGTCAGCGGCACCGCCATCGCCTGGATCTTCTCGATCGCGATCGTGATGCTCGGCCTGTCGGCGGCGTTCGGCGGCACCTGGATGGAGCGCAACGGTCCGCGCAAGGCGATGGTGCTCTCGGCCGCCTGCTTCAGCACCGGTCTGATCGTCGGCTCGATCGGCATCGCCACCGGCCAGCTGTGGCTGCTGTACCTCGGCTACGGCGTCATCGGCGGCATCGGGCTGGGCATCGGCTACATCTCGCCGGTCTCGACCCTCATCAAGTGGTTCCCCGACCGCCCGGGGCTGGCGACCGGCCTGGCGATCATGGGGTTCGGCGGCGGCGCGCTGGTCGCCTCGCCGCTGTCGAACGCGCTGCTGTCGCGCTACGACGGCGGCTACGACCCGACCGCGAAGGGCGCGACCGCCGACGGGCACGCCCTGGCGTTCACCTTCCTGACGCTCGGCCTCGCCTACCTGGTGCTCATGCTGTTCGGCGCCGCGATCATCCGCGTGCCGGACGACAAGGGTGCCGGCGGGGCGGACGACGGGCACGGGGGCTCGAAGGCCCGCGAGGGCTGGGGCGGCGCGCAGGTCGCGGCGTCCACCGCCATCCGCACCCCGCAGTTCGCGCTGCTGTGGATCGTGCTGTTCTGCAACGTCACCGCCGGCATCGGCATCCTCGAGCAGGCGTCGCCGATGATCCAGGACTTCTTCCGCGACGGCCGCAGCTCGGCGGTGACGGCCGCGGCCGCCGGCGGGTTCGTCGGGCTGCTGTCGATCGCGAACATGGCCGGCCGCTTCGTCTGGTCGACCACGTCGGACGCCGTGGGCCGCAAGCGCATCTACATGCTGTACCTGGGCCTCGGCGCGGTGCTGTACCTGCTGCTGCTGCTCGTGGGCGACTCCTCCACGGTCGTGTTCGTGGTGCTCACCGCCGGCATCCTCAGCTTCTACGGCGGCGGCTTCGCCACGGTGCCGGCCTACCTGAAGGACCTGTTCGGGACCCACGAGGTCGGCGCCATCCACGGCCGGCTGCTGACCGCGTGGTCGGCCGCCGGCGTCGCCGGGCCGCTCATCGTGAACGGCATCATCGACCGCTCGGGCACGCCGGGCACGCTCACGTCAAGCGCCTACCACCCGGCGCTGATCGTGATGGTCGTGCTGCTGTGCGTCGGCTTCGCGGCCAACCTGCTGATCAAGCCCGTCGACCGCCGGCACTTCGTCGGCGCCGACCTGCGCGAGCCGGGGGAGCGTCCCGCGGCCCGGACGAAGGGAGTGCGGGCATGAGCACCGCTGCACCGGACGGCTCGACCGGCACCGCAGGCACCGGGGGCCACGCGTCGCACCCGAGCCCCGTGGTCATCGCGCTCGCGTGGCTGGTCGTCGCCGTGCCGCTCGGCTACGGGCTGGAGCAGACGATCGTGAAGGCCGCGAAGCTCTTCACCGGCTGACGGGCCGGCCCGGCGTCCACAGGGGCCGGTGCAGGTGGTTGCGCTCACGGGCCACCTCCTGTGGACTACACCCGTACCGCGGGGGTCGTGGTGCGTACCGTCAGCACGGGCAGGAGGGCACGACTCGTGAGCGCCACCGCGGATCCCGCGGCCGAGAAGAAGCTGCCGGACCGGTTGGGCCTGCGGGCCGGGCAGGTCGTGCAGGAGCTGGGCTGGGACGACGACGTCGACGACGACCTGCGCGTCGGCTTCGAGGACGCCGTCGACGGCGAGCTGCTCGACGAGGACGGCCAGGAGGTGGCCGACGTCGTGCTGCTGTGGTGGCGCGACGACGACGGCGACCTCGTCGACGCGCTGGTCGACGCGCTCACGAACCTCGGGGAGCGGGGCACGGTCGTGCTGCTGACGCCGAAGGCGGGCCGCGACGGGCACACCGAGCCGAGCGAGATCGCCGAGGCCGCACCTGCGGCGGGCCTGCACGTGACCAGCAGCGTGAGCGCGAGCAAGGACTGGGGCGCGACGATCCTCGTCGCGCCGCGCGGCGGCCGGAAGTAGGAGCGGATGAGCCAGGCAGTCACCCAGCCGACCCTCGCGGTCGGCGAGGTCGTCCCCGACTTCACCCTGAAGGACCAGCACGGCAGCGAGGTGTCGCTGAGCAGCTTCCGCGGCGAGCGCGCCGTGCTGCTGGTGTTCTTCCCGTTCGCGTTCTCCGGCATCTGCACCACCGAGCTGTGCGCGTTCCGCGACGACCTGTCGACGTACCAGAACGACGACGTGCAGGTGCTGGCGATCTCGTGCGACCCGGTGACCGCGCTGCGGGCGTGGAGCGAGGCGCAGGGGTACGAGTTCCCGCTGCTGTCGGACTTCTGGCCGCACGGCGCGGTGTCGAGCTCGTACGGCGCGTTCTTCGCCGAGGCCGGCATGTCGCTGCGCGGCACGTTCCTGGTCGACCGTGACGGCGTGCTGCGCTGGAGCGTCGTCAACGGGCCGGGCCAGCCGCGCGACACCAGCGCGTACCGTGAGGCCCTCGCCGCGCTCTAGGCGCGGGTCTGGGCGACGGGCCTGTAGCTCAGCTGGTAGAGCACCGCGTTTACACCGCGGCTGTCGTCGGTTCGAACCCGGCCGGGCCCACCACCGGTGCGACCGGCGCGCTCCGAGTCGCAGGTCGTACGACGGAGGTCGTATGGAGACCTCGACCCCTGGTGGACGAGAACTGTCCTGACCCCGAGAACGGGGCCCGGACGTCGGTCGCCGCCCTGCGCGCGGCCGGCCCAGGGGAGGAGACCCCACCCATGCTCGCTCGACGCTCCCGCGCCCGCCGCGTGCTCGCCGCCGTCACCGGCGCGACCGTCGCCGGCCTCGCCCTGCTGGCCGCACCCGGTGCGGCGCAGGCCAAGGAGACCGCCTCGAACGCCCACTTCGCCGTCACCCTGAACGGCCGCACGTACGACGCCGCCGCCGGCGAGGTGCGGCTGAAGGGCGTCACGCCGTCCGGCCGGATCACCGTGCGCGGCGCCAACGTGGGCTTCACCGTCGACCCGGCCACGCTCGGCGTCTACGACTACGCGCTCACCGGCGCGCCGGTCACCGGCCGCATGGTCACCACCCCCACGACGATCTTCGCCAGCAAGGTGCCGCAGCTGACGGCGGCGCAGACCGCGCGGCCGGTCGTGCAGGAGCTGCGGGTGCGCGACGCCGACCTGGTGCTGGTGCTGGCCACCGCCGCCGGCTCGGTGAAGGTGCAGGCGAAGGACGCCCCGCAGGGCGGCATCTTCCAGGTCGAGCCGGAGGGCTTCGGCGGCTCGGTCACCATGACGCACACCCTCGGCGCCGGGCTCTTCTACTTCGTGAACTCGTTCACCGGCAAGGTCAACTTCGGCGACGGCACCGACGCCGTCAGCCGCACCGCGTCGGCCACCGGCTGGCACGACATGCTGCTCGGCAAGGACAGCCCGCAGGTCGCGACGAAGACCTACCAGGACGGCACGTCCACGCGCTGGCTGGTGACCTCGGGCGGCCGCATGGGCGGCGTGCTCGGCGAGGACGCCATCGAGCTGTCGGCCGGTGCGACGAGCTGCACGAGCCGGTGCCAGGCGCAGAACCGGATCCGCGGCTCGCTGCCGGTGCCGCCGAACCCGACGGACCCCACCCCGATCGGCGGTTGATCGAGGGCTGACGTCACGCCGAGATGCGAGGAGTGGTTGGCCCGGGACGTCCTGGACCAACCACTCCTCGCATCTCGGCGAAGGAGGGGTCAGGCGGGGGTGCCGAGGATGGCGTCGACGGTCTCGACGGCGCTGCCGAGGGCGTGCAGCTGGGCCCGCGAGACGTCGGACGCCGGGACGCTGCCGCTGACCGTGCCGTCCCGCTCGAGCGACACGATGGCCTCGAGCACCTCGCCCAGCGGCCCCTCGCCGTGCAGCAGCGCGGCGGCCAGCGGCTCGGCGAGCCTGGCCTCGCGGGCGAGCTGCGCGGCGTCGACGCCGAGCTGCTCCACGACGCCGTGCAGCATGCCGACCGTGTAGGCGTCGGCGGGGTCGAGGCCGGGCACGTGGGCGTGCAGCAGCTCGCAGCAGCGGGCACGGGCCAGGACGTCGATCATCTGGCCGCGGTCGCTGCCGGCGTGGCCGCCCAGCGCGGCGAGCAGCACCCAGGCGCTGAGCTGCCGGCGGCCGAGCAGGCCGAGGGCCTGGCGCAGCGAGGCGATCTGGCGCCCCGCGCCGGCGGCGGAGTTCACCGTGGTGAGCACCCGCACGCTGAGCCCGGGGTCGACCGCGACGATCTGCTCGATCTGCCCGGCCGTGCTGTCCTCGTCGCTGAGCACCGCGAGCAGCCGCAGCGCCACGGTCTGCGAGGGGTGCACGCCCTGCGTCCGGTGCCGGGGGCGCGGCTCGTAGCCCTGCACCAGGTCGAACCCGGCGGCGGCGACGCGCTCGAGCGCCGCACGGTCGGCCACCCGGTCGGCCAGCAGCAGCGCCTGGGGCACGATCGACCGCACGTGCGCGACGATCGCCTCGAGCTCCTCGACGGCCGGCGCAGAGGTCTCGCCCCAGCCGTCGTCCGGGCCGGCCAGCGCCTGCACGTCGAGCTTCACGACGTCGACGAGCGGCAGCAGCAGCTCGTGCGCCGGGCCCGACACGTTGGCGTCGACGGCGACCCGGTAGCCGCGGCTGCGCAGGTCGGCGATGCCCGCCACCAGCTCGTGGTCGACCTCCAGGTCGCCGAGCACCTCGAGCACCACGTTGTGCGGCCCGAACGGCATGGGGGCCGCGCCGGTGGCGAGCTCGCGGGTGAGGTTCACGAAGAGGTTGCGCCGGTGCCCGATGCGGTGCAGCCCGAAGTCGCCGAACGCCGTCGCGACCACGGCGGACGTCGCCCGGTCGCGCTCGTGCGCGGGGGCGGACTCCAGGCCGGGACCGGGCTCGAAGACCAGCTCGTAGCCGAGCAGCTCGCCGTCGGTGCCGCGGATCGACCGGCGGCCGATGCTGGCCCGCGGCGCGAGCGCCGTCGTCCCCGTCACCGGGACGAGGGCCCCGGAGAGGCCCTGCGGGGCGGGGACCTCGGGCGCGAGGGGCGCGCTCGGCGTCGACATGCTGCTCCTGGGCCTCGGCGGTCGGTCGGGGTTGCTCCCCGAGGGGTGTCGGCAGCCCGGCCCGCCCGCTTGAGCGGCTAGCGTGCGGGCCGTGACGAGCCAGCAGCCCGGCATCGGTGACGTCGGCCAGGTCGGCCAGGTCGGCGAGGTGGACGGGGTCGACGTCGCGGCCGCGGTCGGTGTGCTCGACAGCCTGTACCCGCCCTCCACGGCGCAGTCGTGGGACGCCGTGGGGCTGGTCTGCGGTGACCCGCAGGCGCCGGTGCGCCGGGTGCTGCTCGCCGTCGACCCGACGTCCGCCGTCGTCGACGAGGCCCTCGAGTGGGGCGCCGACCTGCTGGTCACGCACCACCCGCTGCTGCTGCGCGGGGTGCACGGCGTGCCCGCCACCACGCCCAAGGGCCGCGTCGTGCACCGGCTGGTTCGAGGCGGCTGCGCGCTGTACGTCGCGCACACCAACGCCGACGTGGCGCTGCCCGGCGTCAGCGACGCGCTGGCCCGCGTGCTCGGGCTGCACGACCTGCGACCGCTGGTGCCGCAGTCGCTGCAGCCGCTCGACAAGGTCGTCGTGTTCGTGCCGCACGCCGACGCCGACCGGCTGGTCGACGCCCTCGCGGCCGCCGGCGCGGGCACGCTGGGCGACTACAGCCGCGCCGCCTGGACGACGACCGGCACGGGCACGTTCCGGCCCGAGCCGGGCGCCCGCCCCGCGATCGGCCGGGTCGGCCAGGTCGAGGTGGTGCCCGAGACCCGCGTCGAGATGGTGCTGCCCCGCGCCCGGCGGCAGGCGGTGCTGCAGGCGCTGCGGGCCGCGCACCCCTACGAGGAGCCGGCCTTCGACCTGCTGGAGACCGCCGACCCGGGAGGGCGGGCCGGCCTGGGCCGGGTGGGCCGCCTCGACCAGCCGGTGACGCTGGAGGCGTTCGCCCGCCGGGTCGCCGAGGTGCTGCCGGCCACGGCGCAGGGCGTGCGGGTGGCCGTCGACGCCGACGCGGTGGTCGAGACGGTCGCGGTGCTCGGCGGCGCGGGCGACGACGCCTTCGACGCGGTGCGCGCGAGCGGCGCCGACGTCTACGTGACGGCCGACCTGCGCCACCACCCGGCGTCCGAGGCGCGCGAGCGGGCGGCGCACGACGGCGGTGGCCGGCCGTTCCTCGTCGACGTCGCGCACTGGGCGAGCGAGTGGCCGTGGCTGGCCGGCTGCGAGAGCCGGCTGGCGACCGGGCTGGCTCGGCGCGGCGCCGCTGCCACTACGGTGGAGACGCGCGTGAGCACCGCGCGCACCGATCCGTGGACGTCGCACGTCCCGAGCCGAGGGGGCCCCTCCTGATCGCTCCAGCCGCAGACCAGGCGAGGCTGCTCGAGGTGCAGGCCGTCGACACCCGGCTCGACCAGATCGCGCACCGCCGGCGCACCATGCCCGAGCACGCCGAGCTGGCAGCGCTCGAGACGCGCTCGACGCAGCTGCGCGACCAGGTCGTGGCCGCGCAGACCCACAGCGGCGACGTCCGGCGCGAGGTGGCGAAGGCCGAGACCGACGTCGAGCTCGTGCGCACGCGGCTCACCCGCGACCGCACCCGGCTCGAGTCGGGTCAGGGCGGGCACAAGGAGCTCGAGTCGCTGCAGCACGAGGTCGCCACGCTCGAGCGGCGGCAGAGCGCGCTGGAGGACGTCGAGCTCGAGGCCATGGAGCGGCTCGAGGCGGCGCAGGCCGAGGCCGAGCGGGTCACCGCCGAGCAGTCCGAGCTGCTGCGCGAGGTCGACGTCGTCACCGCCCGCCGCGACGCCGCCGACGCGCAGCTCGCCGCCGAGCGGGTGCAGCTGGAGGCCTCGCGCGACCCCCTGGTGACCGGCCTCGACGCCGCGCTGCTGGCGCTCTACGAGAAGATCCGCGCCGACTCCGGCACCGGGGCGGCGCTGCTGCGCGGGCGCCGCTGCGAGGGCTGCCGCCTCGAGCTGAACCCGCAGGAGCTGGGGCAGATCCGGGGGACGGCGGCCGACGAGGTGGTGCGGCACGAGGACTGCGGGCGCATCCTCGTGCGCACGGCCGAGTCCGGGCTGTGAGCCGCGCCTTCGTCGTCGAGGCGGACGGCGGGTCGCGGGGCAACCCGGGGCACGCGGCGTACGGCGCCCTGGTGCGCGACGCCGACACGCTGCAGGTGCTGGCCCGCGAGGGCCGGGCGATCGGCACGGCCAGCAACAACGTCGCCGAGTACAGCGGCCTGATCGCCGGGCTGCGGCTGGCGGTGGCGCTCGACCCCGAGGCCGACATCGAGGTCCGCATGGACAGCAAGCTCGTCTGCGAGCAGATGTCCGGCCGGTGGCAGATCAAGCACGCCGACATGCGCCGGCTCGCCGACGAGGCGCGGCGCGTCACCGACCCGGCGCGGGTGCGCTACACGTGGGTGCCGCGCGAGCGGAACAAGGACGCCGACCGGCTGGCCAACGAGGCCCTCGACGACGACGCGAAGGGCCGACCGTGGCGGGGGCTGGCCGAGGCGCCGCAGCGGCTGGCGACCGAGCCGGTGGCCGCGGCCACCGAAACCGTCGGGCACGAGCAGGCGGAGCTCGACCTCGACGCCCCGCCGCGTCCGGGTTCGCGGCCCGGACCCGCCGCCGACGGCGCGTTCCGGCCCGACCTGGGCACCCCGACCGTGCTGCTGATGCTGCGCCACGGGGCGACCGAGCACACCAGCCAGCAGCGGTTCGCCGGCTCCGGCGGCGCCGACCTGGCACTGAGCGAGCTGGGCCGCCGGCAGGCGCTGGCCGCGGGTGCGGCCGTACGCGACCGGGGCGGCGTCGACGTGGTGCTCAGCTCGCCGATGCGCCGCACCCGCGAGACCGCCGAGGTGGTGGCCGGCGCGCTCGGGATGGGCGTGCGGGTCGACGACGCGTGGGTCGAGATGTCGTTCGGCCGCTGGGAGGGGCTGACGGCGGCCGAGCTGCGGGCGAAGGACCCCGACGGGTTCGCCGCCTGGTTCGGCGACGCGTCGATCGCGCCGCCGGGCGGCGAGAGCCTCGACGACCTCGACACCCGCATCCGCACCGCGCGGGCCCGCGTGCTCGCGCGCTTCGCCGGACGCCGGGTGCTGGTCGTGACGCACGCCGGCCCGCTGCGCTCGACGGTGCGCGACGCGCTCGGCGTCCGCGACGGCGCCCCGCTGTGGCGTCTGGGGTCCGAGCCGACCGGGCTCACCGAGACGTCGTGGTGGGCCGACGGCGGCGCCAGCGTGGGCACGTGGAACGAGACCGGTCACCTGCACGCGGCCGGCATCGCCCTACGCTGAGCACCATGAGCCTCTCGCCCGTCCAGCCCCCCGCCGGCGACCGCCTCACGTATCGCATGCTCACCGGTCCGGACGACCGCTCGTTCTGCGAGAAGGTCTCGGCCGCGCTGGCCGACGGCTACGTGCTGCACGGTTCGCCCACGATGACCTTCGACGGCGCGCGCGTGGTGTGCGGTCAGGCCGTGGTGCTGCCGGACGCCCGGTGAGTGGGGCCGCGCGCTACGAGCGCTCGCAGGTCCCGGCGACCTGGCGGCCCGACACGCTGGCCGTGCGCGGTGGCCTGGCCCGCAGCGAGTTCGACGAGACCGCCGAGGCGCTGTTCCTCACCTCGGGCTTCGTGTACGACAGCGCCGCCGCCGCGGAGGCCGCCTTCGCCGGCGAGGTCGACCGCTACATCTACTCCCGCTACGGCAACCCGACCGTCACCACGTTCGAGCAGCGGCTGCGGCTGGTCGAGGGTGCGCCGGCGTGCTTCGCGACGGCGAGCGGCATGGCTGCCGTGTGGGTGGCGCTGGCAGCCCTGGTGCAGGCCGGTGACCGGGTGGTCGCGGCCCGCTCGCTGTTCGGCTCGTGCTTCGTGATCCTCGACGAGCTGCTGCCTCGCTTCGGCGTCACCACCGAGTTCGTGGACGGCCACGACCTGGCCCAGTGGGAGCGCGCGCTCTCCACGCCCGCGACCGCGGTCTTCTTCGAGTCGCCGTCGAACCCCATGCAGGAGCTGGTGGACGTGCGCGCCGTCTGCGACCTGGCGCACGCGGCGGGTGCGCAGGTGGTCGTCGACAACGTGTTCGCGACGCCGGTGCTGCAGCGGCCGATGGAGCTGGGCGCCGACGTCGTCGTCTACTCGGCGACGAAGCACATCGACGGCCAGGGCCGCACGCTCGGTGGCGCGGTGCTCGGCTCGGCGGAGTTCGTCGACGGCCCCGTGCAGACGCTGATGCGGCACACCGGTCCCTCGCTCAGCCCGTTCAACGCCTGGGTGCTCACGAAGGGCCTCGAGACGCTGTCGATGCGCGTCGAGCGGCAGACCGCCGCGGCGCTGCGGATCGCCGGGTGGCTCGAGCAGCACCCCCGGGTGCGGTCGGTGCGCTACCCGTTCCTCGACTCGCACCCGCAGGCCGAGCTGGCCCGCCGGCAGATGCACGGCGGCGGCACGGTCGTGACCATGGAGCTCGACGGCGGCAAGCGCGAGGCGTTCGCGCTGCTCGACGCCCTGCGCTGCGTCGACATCTCGAACAACCTCGGCGACAGCAAGTCGATGGTCACCCACCCGGCCACCACGACGCACCGCCGGCTCGGACCGGAGGGCCGCGCGGCGGTCGGCATCACCGACGGCGTCGTGCGGCTGTCGGTCGGGCTCGAGGACGTCGACGACCTGGTCGACGACCTCGACCAGGCGCTCGCCGCGACCTGACCCGCGGACCGGTTGACGAGCGGCAACGCTCAAGCGAGCCGCCCGGCGGGCCGATGCAGAGCGGGTGACCGGGCCAGCGGGTGTGCGTGCGACCGCCGGCCTGCCGTCGGCGACCGCCCTGGCCCGGCAGCCCATCGTCGACCGCGACGGCGCGCCCTACGGCTACGAGCTGCTGTTCCGCGGCGAGGGCGTGGCCGACCACACCGCGGCCGGCGACCGCGCGACCGCCCGCGTGCTGGTGGGTGCGGCCTGCGACATCGGCTGGCGCGCGCTCGGCGGCGGGCGACCGCTCTTCCTGAACGTCGGCGCCGGCATGATCTACGACGCCGCCCTCGAGCTGGCCCCGCCGGCCTGCACCGTGCTGGAGGTGCTGGAGGGCGTCGACGTCGACGACCGGCTGGTCGAGCGGCTGCAGGTGCTGCGCGGGCAGGGGTACGACCTGGCGCTCGACGACTTCGAGCCCGGCTCGGGCGCCGACCGGCTGATCCCGCTGGCCGGGTTCGTGAAGCTCGACGTGACGGCGCTGCCCCTCGACGAGCTGCCCTCGCTGGTGGCGCAGCTGCACGAGCGCGGCGTGCTGGCGATCGCCGAGCGGGTCGAGACGCGCGAGGTGCTCGACCGGTGCGTCGCGGCCGGCTTCGACCTGTTCCAGGGCTTCTGGTTCGCCCACCCGGCCGAGCAGCCGGTGATGGCGATGTCGCCGCAGCGCGTGCTCTGCCTGCGGCTGCTCGCGCTGCTCGCCGCCGACGACCCCGACCTGCGCGCCGTCGAGCAGCTGGTCACCTCCGACACCGCGCTGGTGGTGCGCACCCTGCGGATGGCGAACAGCGCCGCGGCCGGCACCAGCCGGCAGATCGGCTCGGTGCGGCAGGCGATCGTGCTGGTCGGCCCGCGCACGCTGGCCGGCTGGGTGGCGCTGATGGTCGTGGCGCACCAGCCGGGCGAGAACCCGCTCACCGCCGCCGAGGTGCTCGTGCAGGCACGCGCGTGCGAGATCGTCGCCGGGTCGCGCGAGCCCGCGATGGCCGGCAGCGCGTTCCTCGCCGGGCTCGCGGCCGGCCTGGTCGACCTGGGCGGCGTGGGCGCCGACGAGCTGCTCGACGGCATCGGCGCGACGGCGCAGATCCGGGCCGCCGTGCACGAGCGCAGCGGCCCGCTCGGCCAGCTCGTGGCGGACGTCGTCGCGCACGTGGGCGGGGAGCGCCCGGCGTCCGACCTCAGCGTGCAGCTCGCGCACCTGTCGGCCCTGGCCTGGTACGGCGAGCTGAGCCGGCTCGCCTGACGTCCGCTACCCCCGCGCGGCGAGGGCGTGCAGCACGCGGTTCAGGCTGGAGCGCAGTCCCCATCGCTCGTCGAGCGCCAGCAGCGCCTCGGGGTCGGCCGGCTGCAGCGGCAGCGTCGCGTCGACCTCGGGCAGCAGCGCCGGCTCGATGTCGCGCACCACGTCGACCACCCGCGGGGCCGCCTCGAGGTACTCGCGCGCCGCCGCCAGCTTGCCGCGCTGGGCGCCGAGCACCGCGTCGTCGCCGTCGTCGAGCGCACGCAGCAGGCCGGCGAGGGTGCCGGCCCGGCGCAGCAGCGTCGCCGCGGTCTTCTCGCCGATGCCGGGCACCCCGGGCAGCCCGTCGCTGGGGTCGCCGCGCAGCGCCGCCATGCCGGCGTACGACGGGCCGTCGGGCACGCCGTACTTCTCGGCGAGCACCGACTGGTCGAAGACCTGCAGCCGACGGACGCCGCGCCCCACGTAGAGCACCCGCACCGCCCGCGCGTCGTCGACCACCTGGAACAGGTCGCGGTCGCCGGTCACGACGTCGACCGGGCAGTCGGCGCGCTGGGCGAGGGTGGCCATCACGTCGTCGGCCTCGTACCCCGCGGCGCCCTGCCGGGCGATGCCGAGGGCGGCCAGCACGTCGACGATCACGGGCACCTGCGGGGTGAGTGCGGCCGGCACCTCCTCGACCCGGCCGTCGCGACCCGGGGCGGCGCGGTGCGCCTTGTACGACGGCAGCGCGGCGACCCGGAACGCCGGCCGCCAGTCGTCGTCCCAGCAGCAGACCAGCCGGGTCGGCCGGAACTCGCCGACCAGGTAGGCGATGTTGTCGAGGAACCCGCGCACCGCGTTGACCGGCTCGTCGCGCGGCGAGCGCACCGAGTCGGGCACCCCGTGGAAGGCGCGGAAGTACAGCGACGCGGAGTCCAGCAGCATCAGCCGCTCGGTGGCCTCGGGCACGCACCGGATCGTAGGGGGTGACGCGGTCGGCGGCCGTCGGCGCGAAACTGCTCGGACGTCCGACTATCATCGTGCGGAGACCGTCGGGCTGACGGCGGTCCCCGAGCTGCAGGAGGCCACCGGTGACCGCCGTCGAGCGCGAGCTGCCGACCGACGAGGCGCACGACCTCCTCGACCTGGTGCGCCAGCTGGCCGACGAGCGGCTGCGGCCCCTCGTCGACGACCACGAGCAGAAGGCCGTCTTCCCGCGCGAGGTGTTCGCGGAGCTGGGTGCTGCCGGGCTCCTCGGCCTGCCCTACCCCGAGCAGCACGGCGGTGGTGGGCAGCCGTACACCGTGTACCTGCAGGTGCTCGAGGAGCTCGCCGCGGCCTGGGGCACCATCGGCCTCGGCGTCAGCGTGCACACCCTGGCCTGCTACCCCGTCGCCGAGTTCGGCACCGACGCCCAGCGCGAGCGCTGGCTGCCCGGCATGCTCGGCGGCGACCAGCTCGGCGCCTACTGCCTCAGCGAGACCGGGTCGGGGTCCGATGCGGCCGCGCTGCGCACCCGGGCGGTCCGTGACGGCGACGAGTACGTCGTCACCGGCAGCAAGGCGTGGATCACCCACGGCGGCGTCGCAGACTTCTACGAGCTCATGGTGCGCACCGGCGACGACGGTCCGCGCGGCATCTCCTGCCTGCTGGCCGACGCCGGCGCGCCCGGCCTGTCCGTCGCCGCCCCCGAGCGCAAGATGGGCTTCCGCTCCTCGCAGACCGCGCAGGTGCTGCTCGACGGCGTGCGGCTCGACGCCGACCGGCTGATCGGGGCCGAGGGCACCGGCTTCAACATCGCGCTCAGCGCCCTCGACTCGGGGCGGCTCGGCATCGCGGCGTGCGCCGTCGGCATCGCCCAGGCCGCGCTCGACGCGGCGGTCGAGTACGCCCGCGAGCGGCGGCAGTTCGGCCAGCGGATCATCGACCACCAGGGCCTGCAGTTCATGCTGGCCGACATGGCCACGCAGGTGGCCGCGGCCCGCGAGCTGATGCTGGCGGCCGCCCGCCGCCGCGACGCGGGGCAGAAGTTCGGCACGCAGGCCGCGATGGCCAAGCTGTTCGCCACCGACGCGTGCATGAAGGTGACCACCGACGCCGTGCAGGTACTGGGCGGGGCCGGGTACGTCGAGGACTTCCCGGTCGAGCGCTGGTTCCGCGAGGCCAAGGTGCTGCAGATCGTCGAGGGCACCAACCAGGTGCAGCGGCTGGTGGTCGGCCGGTCGCTCGCCCGCGGGCCGCAGGCCGCCCCGCGCTGAAGTAGCCTGCGCCGCGTGGAGGAGACCGATCGGGAGATCGTCCGGCTGCTGGCCGCCGACGGCAGGATGAGCTACACCGACCTGGCGCGCGCCACCGGCCTGTCGACGTCCGCCGTGCACCAGCGGGTGCGCCGGCTCGAGCAGCGGGGGGTCATCGCCGGGTACGCCGCCGTGGTCTCCGCCGAGCAGGTCGGGCTGCCGCTCACCGCGTTCATCTCCGTCACCCCGCTCGACCCGGCCGCCCCGGACGACGCCGCGACCCGGCTCGCCGAGCTGCCCGAGATCGAGGCCTGCCACTCGGTGGCCGGCGAGGAGTCGTACATCCTGAAGGTGCGGGTCGCGGCGCCCGGCGCGCTGGAGGACCTGCTGGCCCGGGTGCGCGCCGTCGCGAACGTGCGCACCCGCACCACCGTCGTGCTGTCGACGCCCTACGAGAACCGCCCCCCGGCGGTCTGATGCGCACCCTCTACCGCGGCGGCGACGTCCACACCCCGGCCGACCCGTTCGCGACGGCGGTGCTCGTCGACGGCGGCACGATCGCCTGGGTCGGGTCGGACGACGCGGCCGCCGCCCGCGTCGCCGAGGCCGACGAGGTCGTCGAGCTGGACGGCGCGCTGGTCGCCCCCGCCTTCGTCGACGCACACGCCCACCTGACCGAGACCGGCCTGGCCCTCACCGGGCTCGACCTGCACGACGCCACCTCGCTCGACGACGTGCTGCGCCGGGTCGAGCAGGCCGGACGCCGCAGCGCCGGGCGGCCCGTGCTCGGCACCGGCTGGGACGAGACCCGCTGGCCGGAGCGGCGGGCGCCCACGGCCGCCGAGCTCGACCGCGCGTCGTACGGGGGAGCGGTGTACCTGGCCCGGGTCGACGTGCACTCCGCGGTGGTGTCGAGCGCGCTGGCGCACGCCGCGGGGCTGCACCGCCTCGACGGCTGGCTCGGCGACGGCCGGGTCGAGCGCGACGCGCACCACGCGGCGCGCGATGCGACCCGCGCCGCCCTCACCGACGGGCAGCGCGAGTCGCTGCAGCGCACGGCCCTGCAGGCGGCCGCCGCCGCGGGCATCGGGTCGCTGCACGAGATGTCGGCGCCGCACATCGCCTCGGACGACGACCTGCGGGGCCTGGTCGCCCTCGCCGCCGACCCCGCCCTGCCCGACGTCCTGCCCTACCGGGGCGAGCTGGTGACCACGGCCGACGAGGCGCGGGCCGTCGTCGAGCGGCTGGTGCTGCCCGGCGGCGTCCGGCTGCGCGGCCTGGCCGGCGACCTGTGCGCCGACGGGTCGATCGGGTCGCGCACCGCGGCGCTGCGCGCGCCGTACGCCGACGCGCCGGAGCACCGCGGCCACGCCTACCTGACCGCCGAGCAGGTGCGCGACCACGTCGTCGCCTGCACCGAGGCCGGGCTGCAGGCGGGGTTCCACGTCATCGGCGACGCCGGCGTCGACGCCGTGGTGGCCGGCCTGCAGGCGGCCGCCGACCGGCTGGGGGAGGGCGCGGTGCGGCGCGCGCGGCACCGGCTCGAGCACGTCGAGATGGTCGACGCGGAGGCCGTCGCGGCGCTCGCCCGGCTCGGCGTGCACGCCAGCGTGCAGCCGGTGTTCGACGCCTGGTGGGGCGGGCCCGAGGGCCTCTACGCCGAGCGGCTGGGCGCCGAGCGGGCCGAGGGCATGAACCCGTTCGCCGCGCTGGCGGCCGCGGGCGTGCCGCTGGCACTCGGCTCCGACAGCCCGGTGACGCCGTTCGACCCGTGGGCGGCGGTGCGCGCGTGCGCCTTCCACCGCACCGCGACCAGCCGCACCAGCGCGCGGGCCGGGTTCACCGCGCACACCCGCGGCGGGTGGAGGGCCGCCCGCGACGACGAGCGCGGCGTGCTGGTGCCCGGCAGCGACGCGACGTTCGCCGTCTGGCAGGGCGGCGACCTCGTGGTGCAGGCACCCGACGACCGCATCCAGGCGTGGAGCACCGACCCCCGCTCCGGCACGCAGGGCCTGCCCGACCTCACGCCCGGCGTCCCGCTGCCGCGCTGCCTGCAGACCGTGGTGCGCGGCCGCACGGTGCACCAGGCGTAGCGCCTCGTCGCGCTCGGCGTGCGGGGCGCCCGGCCGTGTGCCAGGGTCGCGACGGCCGAACGCGCCTGTCCGGCCGCCCCTTCGACGAGGAAGGTCGTGCGCCTCGATGCCCCTGGCCGCGCTCCCCGGCGAGACGGTCGACATCGCGCTGAAGCTGGCGCCGCTCGACACCGTCCTGCTGGTCATCTACTTCGTGTTCGTGATCGGCATCGGGTTCGCGCTGAAGCGCGCGGTGCGCTCGTCGACGGACTTCTTCCTCAGCGGGCGGTCGCTGCCCCCGTGGATCACCGGCCTGGCCTTCGTCTCGGCGAACCTCGGCGCCATCGAGATCCTCGGGCAGGCGGCGTCCGGCGCCCAGTACGGCGCCGCGACGGTGCACTACTACTGGATCGGCGCGATCCCGGCGATGGTGTTCCTCGGCATCGTGATGATGCCGTTCTACTACGGCTCCAAGGTGCGCAGCGTCCCCGAGTACCTGCGGCTGCGCTACGACGCCAAGGCGCACCTGATCAACGCGATCACCTTCGTGCTGTCGAGCGTGCTGATCGCCGGTGTCAACCTGTTCGCCCTGGCGACCGTCGTCGAGGCGCTGCTGGGCATCCCGCTGTGGGTGGCGATCGTGCTGTCGGCCGCGTTCGTGCTGAGCTACATCCTGCTCGGCGGCCTGCGCAGCGCGATCTACAACGAGGTCATGCAGTTCTTCGTGATCCTCGCCGCGCTCATCCCGCTGGTGTTCGTCTCGGTGCACAGCATCGGAGGCGTCGGCGAGCTGTTCGACCGGCTGCGCGACACCGAGGGGGGCGCCTTCGTCTCGGCCTGGCAGGGCACCGGCATCGGCGGCGACAGCCCGCTGGGTGACTGGTTCGGCATCGTGGCCGGCCTCGGCTTCTGCCTCGGCTTCGGCTACTGGACGACGAACTTCGCCGAGGTGCAGCGGGCGATGTCGGCCCGCAACGAGGCGGCCGCCCGGCTCACCCCGATCATCGCGGCCATCCCCAAGGCGTTCATCCCGCTGGTCGTGGTGCTGCCCGGCATGGCGGCCGCGGTGATCTTCCCGAAGATCGGTGAGGACCCCACCTACACCAACGCGATCCCGGCGCTGATGGCGAAGTTCCTGCCGCCCGGCGTGCTCGGCGTCGCGGTCACCGGCCTGGTCGCGGCGTTCATGGCCGGCATGGCGGCGAACGTCAGCTCGTTCAACGCGGTGTTCACCTACGACATCTACCAGGACTACATCAAGAAGGACGAGCCCGACCTGCACTACCTGCGCATCGGCCGGGTGGTGACCGTGGCAGGCGTGGTGATCGGCATCGGCACCGCGTTCATCGCCACCCAGTTCTCCAACATCAGCAACTACATCCAGGTGCTGTTCTCGTTCTTCAACGTGCCGCTGTTCACCGCGTTCATCATCGGCATGTTCTGGAAGCGGGCCAGCCGCTCGGCCGGCTTCTGGGGGATCCTCGTCGGCACGATCGTGTCGGTCGGCACCTACGCCCTCTACAAGACCGACCACCTCAGCTTCCGCAGCGACCTGCAGGAGAGCTACTGGGGCTCGATCGCCGCGTTCGTGGCCGGCGCCCTGGCGATGGTGATCGTGTCGGTGCGCGGCCAGCGCAAGACCGACGAGCAGCTCAAGGGCCTGGTGTGGGGCATGGCCATCCGAGAGATGGACACCTCGACCGACGGCGTCGCGGTGTGGAAGCGCCCGGTGCCGCTGGGCATCGGCATCGTCGTGATCAGCCTCTCCATGTACTTCGTGGTGGCGGCGCTGTGAGCGGCCTCGAGCCGGTGCGGGCCGGCATCGTCACCAGCGGGACCAGGGGCAGGACCGGGTACGACCGGAGGGGACGGCGATGAGCCAGCACCAGAGCGCGGGCAGCACGGCCGACGAGCACACAGCCTTCGAGGGGCGGGAGGCCCTGCTGGCCAAGCTGTTCGACCTGCGCACCTTCATCGGGTCGCTGTTCGTCATCTTCGGCGTCGTGGTGACGATCGAGGGGCTCGGCGCGAGCGCGGCGGAGCTGGCGAAGGCCGACGGCCTGCGGCTGTCGCTGTGGACCGGCCTGGCGATGCTGGTGCTCGGCGTGCTGTTCATCGTGTGGATGCTGGTGAGCCCGCCAGAGCCGCCGGACGCGCACCGCGACGACCTCGGCGGCGGGCCGGGCCAGGGCGGCGACGACGGCACGTCGACGCAGCCCTTCGGGTCCTGACACCGACCGGTGGCAGCGGACGGCGTGTCGCGCCCGACACGCCGTCCGCGCACGAGAACCCCGGATGAACCGCGGCTGACCGGCACCCGTCCTGACCTGCGGCGTCGGCCCGTCTGCGCAGGTCAGGGGCCGGTTGACACCGCACGCAGCCGGAGTAGTTTTCGCGGGTCGTCATCTCGCAGCACACGCGGCCGACGGGCCGCACGTGAGGGGGGTCCCGGCGTCAGGACGGGCCACCGGCCCGCCCGCAGCCAGGTCGCTCGGGACCCTCGTCACCGTCCGGGGTGGACGGGGACGGATCCAGCCGCTCAGTAGACAACACCCGGCGCATCGCGCAGCCAGCGCGACGCAGGTGGTCCCAACCGCGGCAGGATCCGCCCCTACCACCCTCCCCGGGAGACGGCCGACGCACCGCACGAGCGAGCAGGGCGCGCAGCCGCCTCGGGTATCGTTCGCCGGTGCAGACACCCCGCCCGCCGCGCGCGGTGCGACCCCTCCCGCTGCCCCTCGCCCTGGTGCTCGCCGCCGTCGGCGGGTTGCTGCTGCAGCTGGCCTTCCCGGGCACCGGCTGGTGGCCGCTCGCACCCGTCGGCGTCGCCCTCGGCACCGTCGCGGTCGTCGGCCGCGGGTGGCGGGCCGGCGCCCTGCTCGGGCTGGTGCTCGGCCTCACCTCGTTCCTGCCCATGCTGCACTGGGCCGGCGTCTACGTCGGCGCGCTGCCCTGGGCGGCGCTGTCGGTGCTCGAGGCGCTCTACGTCGCCCTGCTCGGCGCGGTGCTCGCCGTCGCCACCCGTCGCGGCACGGCCGGCTGGCGCGCCGTCGCGCTGCCCCCGGTGGTCGGCGGCCTGTGGGTGGCGCAGGAGGCGCTGCGCGACCGGACGCCGTTCGGCGGCTTCCCGTGGGGCCGGCTGGCGTTCTCGCAGGAGGACTCGCCGCTGCTGCGGCTGGCCGCCCTCGGCGGCGCCCCGCTGATCACCTTCGCCGTCGCCACCGCCGGGGGAGCGCTCGCCGTCGGCCTGCTCCGCGTGCTCGGCAGGGGCCTGCCCTCCGGCTCGCCCCGGCTGCGGCTCGGCACCCGGGGCGCGGCGCTCGCGGGCTCGGTGCTGGCGGCCGACGCGGTGGTCGCCGCCGGTCTGCTCGTGCCGCTGCCAACCCGTGCGGACGCCGGCGGGCGCAGCATCCGGGTGGCCGGCGTGCAGGGCGACGTGCCGGAGGCCGGGCTCGAGTTCAACGCCGAGCGGCGCGCGGTGCTCGACAACCACGCCCGCGGCACCCTCGACCTCGCACAGCGGGTCGCCGCCGGCACCGCCGAGCAGCCCGACGTCGTGATCTGGCCGGAGAACTCCAGCGACATCGACCCCTACCAGCAGGCCGACGCACGGCAGGTCATCGACTCGGCCGTCGACGCGATCGGCGTCCCCACCCTCGTGGGGGCCGCGCTGCGCCGTCCGGTCGGCCGGCTGACGAACGCCTCCATCGTCTGGACGCCGGGCACCGGCCCGGGCGCGCTCTACAGCAAGCGGCACCCGGTGCCGTTCGGCGAGTACATCCCCTACCGCTCGTTCTTCCGCACGTTCAGCAAGCAGGTCGACCTGGTCACCCAGGACTACGTCGCCGGCCACGCGGTCGGCACCCAGCAGCTCGGCCCGGCGCGGGTCGGCATCGGCATCTGCTTCGAGGTCGCCTACGACGGGCTGATGCGCGACACCGTCGACGCCGGCGCCGACCTGCTCGTCGTGCAGACCAACAACGCGACGTTCGGGTTCACCGACGAGTCGGTGCAGCAGCTGGCGATGTCGCGGCTGCGCGCGGTCGAGCACGGCCGCGCCGTGGCGCACGTGTCGACGGTGGGCGTCAGCGCGATGATCGCCCCGGACGGTCGGGTGCTCGAGCGGGCCGGGCTGTTCACGCAGGCGGTGCTCGAGGCCACGCTGCCGCTGCGCACCAGCACCACGCTCGCCGACCGGGTGGGCGCGTGGGGCGAGGCGGCGCTCGCGGCCCTCGGCCTGCTGGGTGCGCTGGCCATCGCGCTGGTGGGCCGGCGGGGGGCTCGGCAGGCCCCGGTAGGGTCCTCGGGCACGGTCGCGGAGCAGCCCGCGGCCCCGGTGTTGACGGAGGCGCAGTGACCGAGGCCGGCCGCGTCCTGGTCGTGGTGCCCACCTACGACGAGCGCGAGAACCTCGAGCTGGTGATCGGCCGGTTGCGCGCCGCGAACCCCGACGTCGACGTGCTGGTCGCCGACGACGCCTCGCCCGACGGCACCGGTGAGATCGCCGACCGGCTCGCGGCGGCCGACCCGCACGTGCAGGTGCTGCACCGCCCCGGCAAGCAGGGGCTCGGCGCTGCCTACCTGGCCGGGTTCGCGTGGGGCCTCGAGCGCGGCTACGACGTGCTGGTCGAGATGGACGCCGACGGCTCGCACCAGCCGGAGCAGCTGCCCCGGCTCCTGCAGGCCCTGGCGGCCGGCGCCGACGTCGTCCTGGGCTCGCGCTGGGTGCCGGGCGGCCGGGTCGAGAACTGGCCGGCGCACCGCAAGCTGATCTCGCGCGGCGGCACGACGTACGCGCGGCTCGCGCTGGGCGTCGGCGTCCACGACATGACGGGTGGGTACCGCGCGTTCCGGGCGTCGGCGCTGCGTGCGCTCGACCTGGCCGACGTCGCCTCGCAGGGGTACTGCTTCCAGATCGACCTCGCCTGGCGGGCCGTGCAGCGCGGCCTGCTGCTGGTGGAGGTGCCCATCACGTTCGTCGAGCGCGAGCGCGGGCAGAGCAAGATGGGCGGCGGGATCGTGCGCGAGGCGCTGACCCGGGTCACCGCGTGGGGCGTGCAGCACCGCGTCGAGCAGCTGCGCTCGCTGCGCGGTCGGGCGGCCGACGGCGCGCCCAGCCGCCAGGGCTGACCCCGGCCGACCGCGCACACCCCCCGGAGACGGCGAGAGCCGGTCGCACCGCGAGGTGCGACCGGCTCGCCGGTCCCGGGCTGGAGGGGGGAGGTCGCCCGGAGACCGACCGGCGTGGCCCGAGGGGGGTCAGGCGCTGCGCCGGTGACCGGTGGGGGTCTTGGCCCGCAGCAGGGCCAGCCGCTCGTCGAGCAGCACCTCGAGGTCGGCGATGGAACGCCGCTCGAGCAGCATGTCCCAGTGCGTGCGCGCCGGCTTCGACGGCTTCACCTCGGGACGCTCGCCGTCGACGAGGAGGGCCTCCTCGCCGCACTTGCACTCCCACAGCGCCGGCACCTCGGCCTCGACCGAGAACGGGATCCGCGTCACGTGACCCCGCGGGCAGTGGTACTCCGCGATCGTGCGCGCCGCGGGCTCGACGCCTTCCTCGTTCTCGAGGCTCTGTCCACCCAGTCGGGTGCCGCGCAGGCTCTTGTCAGCCATGGTGTCCACTCCCTTTCGACGGCCCTAGCACGTCCGTCTTCGGATCCAACGCGTGGGTGGATGCCTCCTGTTCCGCCCGGGTGTGCAGAAGGTGTGCAGGGTGAGGCACCTCACGTCGGGCCGGGGGGGCGGCTACAGCAGCTCGGGTGCCCGGTTGCCGGCCTGCTCGGTGCCGGCGCGCACGTCGACCGTGCGCAGCAGCAGCCCGCCGACCACGAAGAACACCACCAGCGCCAGGATGGCCGGTCGGTAGCTGTCGGTGAGCTGGTGCACGAGCCCGAACACCAGCGTGCCGAACCAGCTCGTGCCGCGCTCGCAGGCCTGGTACAGCGAGAAGAACTCCGCCTCGCGGCCCCGGGGCACGAGGTGGCTGAACATCGACCGCGACAGCGCCTGGGTGCCCCCGAGCACGACGCCGATGAGCACCGCCAGCGCGAGCCACAGGGCGAACTGCCGGGCCGGCAGGAAGAACCCGATGACGATGACCACCAGCCACAGCGCGAGCCCGCCCAGCACGACGTCGCGGGCGCCGTACCGCGCGGCCAGCCGGCCGAACACCAGCGCACCGCCGAACGCCACGGCCTGCACCAGCAGGATCGTGACGATGAGCTGGGTGGTGCCGAGGTCGAGCTGCTCGCTGCCGTAGACGCTGGACGACGTGATGACGGTCTGGATGCCGTCGTTGAAGAACAGGTAGGCGAGCAGGAACCGGAACGCCTGCGGGTAGCCGCGAAGCTCGCGCAGGGTGACCCGCAGCTGCACGAACGCCTCGCGCACGGCCGGGCCCGACGTCGCGACGAGGTTCACCGGTGGCCGGTCGCGCAGCCCGAGCACCGGCACCAGGGTGAAGGCGCCCCACCAGACGCCGGCGCTCAGCAGGCTGAGCCGCACCGCCTGCGACTGGGTCAGGCCCAGGGAGTCGTGCAGCGTCACCACCGCCAGGTTCACCGCCAGCAGCAGGAACCCGCCGAGGTACCCGAGCGCCCAGCCGCGGCTGGAGACCCGGTCGCGCTCCTCGGGCGTCGCGATCTCGATGAGCAGCGCGTCGTAGACCACGAGCGAGCTGCCCAGGCACAGCGCCGCCACCACCACGACGGCGACGCCGAGGCCCCACGCGGTGCCGTCGAGGAACCACAGCAGGCAGGTCGCCGCGGCACCCGCCCAGGCGAAGGCGCCCAGCAGCACCCGCTTGCGGCCCGACCGGTCGGCCGCCGCACCCACCACGGGCAGCACCAGCGCCGACAGGATCGTGGCGAACGTCGTCGTGTAGAAGAACAGCGAGCCGGGGCTGATCGGCAGGCCCAGCACGTGCAGGTCGCGGGTGCAGTCGTCCGCGTCGACGCCGGGGCAGGCCGCGCGGTTCGCGACGGAGGTGAGGTACGGGCCCAGCAGCACCGTGGCCACCGTCGTCACGTACGCGCTGTTGGCCCAGTCGTAGAAGTACCAGGCGCGCTGCTCGCGCCGCCGGGCGGCCGGCTCGGCCCCCTCCGCCGTCGTCGCGGGTGCCTCGCTCACGCCGTCCTCCGCTCGTGCCGGGTCGGCGCGTCGCGGTGGTGCGCGCGGCGGCCCGGTCGTGCCGGGCTGATCATGCCCGCCCGTCCGCGCGCTCGCGCAGCACCTGCACCAGCGTGTCGGCGCGGTCGCTGATCAGGCCGTCGACGCCGAGGTCGAGCAGCCGGCGCATGGTCGGTGCGTCGTCCACCGTCCACACGTGCACCTGCAGACCGAGGCGGTGCGCCACCTCGACGCTGCGCGACGTGACGACCCGCAGGGCACCCGACCGCAGCGGCACCTGGACGGCGACCGCGGACCGGTCGGCGGGCCGGGCGGCAGCCACCCCGAGCGGGCCGGGCAGCGCCGACCCGAGCCGCCAGCGCACCACCCCGGCGCGTCCGGCGGACGTCGCGAGCCCCGGGCCGAGCAGCGAGCGCACGGCCGCCGTGCGTCGGTCGTCGAACGAGGTGATGCAGACCCGGCGCAGCGCACCGGTGCGCCGCACGACGTCGGCGACGGGCTGCACCGCCGGGTCGTCCTTGACGTCGACGTTCACCCGCAGGTGCGGCCAGGTGCCCAGCACGTCCTCCAGCAGCGGCACCCGCTCGTCGGCACCGACGCGAGCCGCCCGCACCTGCGCCCAGTCGAGGTCGGCGATGGCACCGGTGCGGTCCGTGACCCGGTCGAGTCGGTGGTCGTGGAAGGCGACCAGCCGCCCGTCGCGGGTGGCGTGCACGTCGGTCTCGACGTGCGTCAGGCCGAGGGCGACGGCTGCCGCGAACGCGGTCATCGTGTTCTCGAGCCCGTCGCGCGAGAACCCGCGGTGGGCCATGCCGATCGGGCCGCCGACGTCGAGGTAGGGGTGCACGCGCGGACCCTATCCACCGGGCGGGAGCACGACGCGGCGGTCAGCCCGCGAACTCCCAGTGCCACGGCTCGGGCTTCGACCCGGTCGGGCCGGCCCAGCTCGGCAGGAAGAAGCCGTAGAGCGGCGCGTGACCGAGCATCCAGGCGTGCTGCGCCGTGCCGAACGACTGGATGCCACCGCACAGGTCGGTCGCGGTGCCCCAGCCGTGGTTGCTGGTGCCGGGCCGGGCCGCCAGCCGGGGCTTGACCGCCGCCAGCCGCACCTGCTCGGCGAGCGTGCGGTACGAGTCGGTGACGCAGACCGGCGTGCCGAACTGCTTCGCGTAGGCCTTCGACAGCCGCTCGAACGCCGCCGCCGCGTCGGCCCGCAGCCGGTGGCCCGGCGCACCCCACAGCGGGCACAGGGCCGCGGTCGGGATGGAGCCGTTCGGGAACCGCGACACGTCCAGCCCGGCGCACGCACCGGTCGTGCCACCGGAGGCCTGCACCAGCGCGACGGCGGCCTTCAGGCGCTCCTGCTGCTGCGCGCTCAGGTCGCCGCCGAGCACGCTGGCCTGCTGCACCTCGAGCTCGGCGATCGCCAGCTTCTGCTGCGCCAGCAGCTTCTTGGCCTGCTTCGCGGCCGCGGCGGCCCGGGTGCGTGCAGCGACCGCCCGCGTGGCGGCCGACTCGGCCCGCGAGGCCGTCACCTGCTGCAGCGTGGCCAGGGCGGTCAGCTCCTGCACCCGCCGCGCGTCGATGACCCCGACCTGCTGCAGCAGCGCCAGGTCGTGCCCCATCTGCGTCGTGCTGCCGGAGTGCTCGACGGTGTCGAGCCACCGCTCGTACGTCGCCATCGGGCCGCCCGTCGCGTAGGCGTCACGGGCCCACGCGCCGAGCTCGTCGCGCTGGTTCGACAGCCGGCCGCGCAGGTTCGCCAGCAGGGCCAGCTGCTGGGCCCGCTCCGTGCGCGCCGTCTGCTCCTCCTGCTCGGCCTCGGTCTCGGCCTGCATCGCTGCGGCCACCTCGCGCCCGAGCTCGCCGAGCTGCTGCGTGGCCGCAGCCAGGCTGGCGTCGGTGGCGGCCAGCTGCGCCTGCAGGGCGGCGGCCTGCGCCAGCTGCGCCGCGACCTCCTCGCGGCTCAGCGGCCCGTCCTCGTCGACCGGCGGGGGAGCGGGGGTGGCCGTCGGCGACGGCCCGCAGGTCGTCGTGGCCGGGCTCGAGGTCGGCGAAGCCGTGGGCGACGCCGTCGGCGCCGTCGCGGTCGCGGTCGGGGCGGTCGACGTCGGGGAGCCGGTGGCGGACGGCGTGGCGCTCGGCGTCGCCGTGCCCGTCGCGGTCGGCCCCGCCGTCGCCTGCGACGTCGGCCCGGCCGTGGTGCTCGCCGCCGCGGGGCCGGCCGACAGCAGGCCGAGCGCGAGCGATCCCGCGAGGGCGGCACCCACCGCGGCGAGGCGGTGGCGGTGGAGCGGCAGGGTCACGGGTCTCATCTGGTCGGTCGTCGCGGCAGGTCGGTGCGAGGGCATCACAGGACCCATCGGCACGTTCGACCTGCACCGTAACCCCGGATCCGCCCTGCTCGCAGCGCTCGAGCCGGACTCACGGGCAACCGCCAGATGACCGACGTCGGGCCGTCGTCGATCCGTCACCCGCGGTCACCCGCGGGGCCGTTCACCCCTCGGTGAGGGTCGTCGGCGCGCCGTGCACCGACGGGATGGTGCCCAGCCTGCCGGCCTGGAAGTCCTCGAACGCCTGCATCACCTCGGCGCGGGTGTTCATGACGAACGGGCCGGCCCAGGCGACGGGCTCGCGGATGGGCAGACCGCCCAGCACGAGCACCTCGAGCTCGGGCTCGGCCTGCGGCTGCGACGTCGCGGCGTCGACCCGGAGGTGGCCGCCGGCGCCGAGCACCGCGAGCTGCCCCTTGCGCACCGGACGCCGGTCGCTGCCGACCGAGCCGTTGCCGGCGAGCACGTACACCAGCGCGTTGAAGTCGGGCCGCCAGGGCAGCTCGAGCCGTGCACCCGGCGCGACGCTGGCGTGCACCATCGTGATGGGGGTGTGCGTGCTGCCCGGCCCGGCGTGCCCCGCGACCTCGCCGGCGATGACCCGCACCAGCGAGGCGCCGTCGTCGCTGGTGAGCAGCGCGACCTGGCTGCCGCGCAGGTCCTGGTAGCGCGGCGTCGCCCACTTGCTGGCCCTCGGCAGGTTCACCCAGAGCTGGACGCCGTGGAACAGGCCGCCGCTCACCACGAGGCTCTCCGGCGGCGCCTCGATGTGCAGCAGGCCCGACCCGGCCGTCATCCACTGCGTGTCGCCGTCGCTGATCGTGCCGCCGCCGCCGTGCGAGTCGTGGTGGTCGAAGATCCCGTCGAGCAGGTAGGTCACCGTCTCGAAGCCGCGGTGCGGGTGCCACGGCGTGCCCTTGGGCTCACCCGGTGCGTACTCGACCTCGCCCATCTGGTCCATGTGGATGAAGGGGTCGAGGTCGGCGAGGTCGACGCCGGCGAACGCCCGGCGCACCGGGAACCCCTCGCCCTCGTAGCCGCTGGGCGCGCTGGTGACGCCGCGCACGGGGCGCTCGGTGCTGCGCTCGGGGTCGGGCAGCGGCACGCGGGGCAGCACGGTCAGGTCCGGGACGGTGATGGCGGGCACGACGACCTCCGAGGTGATTAGGATTTCAACTATCGCAGCCGAGAACCCGCCGCGTCCAGCCGTTGTTCCCCCGAACGGGTCAGTCGAGCAGCAGCTTGAACCCCAGGTGGCTCGGCGCGTACCCCAGCCGCTCGTAGAAGCGGTGCGCGCCGGTGCGGCTCCGATCGCTCGTCAGCTGCACCAGGCCGGCGCCGCGGTCGCGGGCGTGCTGCTCGACCCACGCCATGAGCCGAGCGCCGAGGCCGGCACCGCGCAGCGTCGAGTCGACCCGCACCGCCTCGACCTGCAGCCGCGGCCGGGCGCCCCGCGACAGGCCGTGCAGCAGGGTCAGCTGCGCCGTCGCGACCACCCGCCCGTCGAGCTCGCCCACCACCAGCAGGTCGTCGGGGTCGGCCTCGATCGCGTCGAACGCGGCCAGGTGCTGCGGCCCGACGTCGCCGTCCGGCTCGCGGCGCAGCACGTCGTCGCGCAGCAGCCGCAGCACCTCGGGCAGGTCGGCGCGGGTCGCCGGCCGCACCACCAGGACGCTCGCGGGCGGGGGAGCCAGGTGCTCGTTCGCGTCGGTCACCGGGCCATCCTCCCGCGCGCGGCATAGCGTCTGCGGCATGGCGGACCTCGACGTCGACCTGCTCGTCATCGGCAGCGGTCCGGCCGCGGTGGCCGCGCTGGGGGCCTTCCGCGCGGCCCGTCCTGACGGCGTCGTCGCGCTGGTCACCGACGACGACCGGCCGCCCTACGACCGTCCGCCGCTGTCGAAGGACTTCCTGCGCGGCGAGACCGACGAGGGCGATCTGCTGACGGCCCCCGCGACGGCGTACGCGACCGACCTGCACCTGGACCTGCGGCTGCGCACCCGGGTCGACGCGCTCGACGCGGCGCAGCGCCTCGCCCGCACGGCCGACGCCACCGTCCGCTACGGCACGGCGCTGCTGGCGACGGGTTCGGAGCCGGTGCGGCTGCCGGTGCCCGGTGGCGACCGGGTCCGCACCCGGTACCTGCGGTCGGCGCACGACGGGCGAGCGCTGCGCGACGCCGTCGCCGGCGCCGGCTCCGCCGCGGTGATCGGCTCGGGCCTCATCGGGTGCGAGGCAGCCGTCTCGCTGGCCCTGCGCGGGCTGCGGGTCACCGTGGTCGGGCGCGAGGACGTGCCCCAGGCCGCGCGCCTGGGCGACGAGGTGGGCGGCCGCCTGCTCGGGTGGCTGCGCGAGGCGGGCGTCGACGTCCGCGGCGGCGCCGGCGTCTCGGCGATCGAGCACGGCGACGCCGGCAGCCGGGTGCAGCTCGACGACGGCACCGCGGTCGAGGGCGACGTCGTGCTGGCGGCGACCGGGGTGGCGCAGCGCGGCGAGCTGGCCGCGATGGCCGGTGCCGCGATGCACGGCCACCGGGTGGTCACCGACGCGTCGATGCGCACCTCCCTGCCGCACCTGCTGGCCGCGGGGGACGTCGCGCACGCGCTGAACACCGCTGCCGGGCGGCACCTGTCGGTCGAGCACTGGGGCGACGCCGAGGGCATGGGCGAGGTCGCCGGCAGCACGGCGGCGGGCGGCACGTCGACCTGGGACGCAGTGCCCGGGTTCTGGTCCGAGATCGGCGAGCGCGTGCTGCAGCAGCACGCCTGGGGCGACGGACACGACGAGATCCGCTTCGTGGGACACGGCGGTGACGCCTTCGCCGCCTGGTACGGCCGGGCAGGTCGCACCGTCGGCGTGGTGACGCACGCCGCCGACGACGAGTACGAGCGCGGCGAGGCGCTGGTGCGCGACGGCGCACCGCTTCCCGGATGAGCGTCGTGGCGCGACGGGTGCTGCTGACCGGCATGTCCGGCACCGGAAAGTCGAGCGTGCTCGCGGTCCTCGCCGCGCGCGGGCTGCGGACGGTCGACACCGACGAGCCCGGCTGGGGCGAGCTGCGCCTGCTCGATCCCGCCTACGGCCCCGAGCGGGTGTGGCGCGAGGACCGGGTGGCCGCGCTGCTCGACGGTGCCGGCGCCGAGCCGCTGCTGGTGTCGGGGGCGCCGTCGAACCTGGGGGTGTTCCTCGACCGCTTCCAGGCGGTCGTGCTGCTCAGCGCACCGCTCGACGTCCTGCTCGCCCGGGTCACCACCCGCACGACGAACGACTTCGGCCGCTCGGCGGACGACCGGTCCCGGATCGCCTCCGACCTCGTGACGGTCGAGCCGCTGCTGCGGCGCGTCGCCACGCACGAGCTCGACACCACCCGGCCGCTGGCCGACGTCGTCGACGACCTGCAGTCGATCGTGCGCGCGCTGCCGGCGTAGCGACCCCCTTCAGGCGCGGGGCGCGGCCAGCGCCCACCGGGCGGTCGCCGCGGCGCCGGACACCGCCATCGCCGTGGCGATCGGTGCAGCCCGCACCGCGTCCCACGCTCCGGTGGCCAGCACGGTGGCCACGCCGGCGACGACCAGCGTCAGGCCGATCAGCAGCAGCTGCTCGGCCGACGAGCTGCTGCGGTCGCTCGCGCGCAGCAGCCGGACGGCGGGCACCGCCACCAGCAGCAGCACCCCGGCCAGGAGCAGCCCCGACAGGGCGCCCGGCACCAGCACGAGCAGCGCCGTCCCGACGGTGTGTGGGAGGTCGTCGCCCGAGCTGGGCAGGTCGTCCCAGGTCTGTGCGAGCACGACGGCGGTGACCGGGCCCACGGCGCTGCCGATCAGCATCCCCCGGTCGGGACGCCACCGGAGTCGGCCGGTGACGTGGACCAGCTGCCAGCCGATGATCGCCACCAGCACGAGCGGCGCCACGACCAACGTCGTGCGGGCCGACGAGGTCAGCGGGTTCGCGGTGATCGCGGCCACCACCGCGGCGGTCAGCGCCCCGCAGACGGCGCCCACACCGCACGCCGCCGTCGCCAGGCGGCGGAGCAGCGGGTGCAGACCGGACCCCGGGGGCACCGGCTCCGGGTCGCGGCCCGGGGGAGCGGTGTCGGGGCCGAGCAGGTCGGGCGAGGTCATGCTGCCTCCGCGGGACGGGCGGCGGCCGTGGTGGCCCCGCTCCAGGGAGCACGCCGGCGGCGCCGGAGGCGTTCAGCCCGCGGCCACGGCGTCAGGCGGGACGGGCCGCCTGACGCAGCGCCAGCAGCGCCAGCAGCGCCCGGGCGTAGGCCGACTCGACGTCGGGGTCGGCGAAGTCGCGCCGCTCGCCCGCGACGTCGGCCGTGACCACCGCGCCGGCGCCGTCCATCGCCAGCCGGACGAACGCCGCACCGAGCAGCCTGCGCAGCTGGTCCTCGCGCGGGAGCCACACCACGTCGTCGGTGTCGACGCTGTCGAGCGCCCACTCCGTGGTGCCGTTGAAGCCCATGAACGTGCCGCCGGGGCCGCTGTGCACCTCGATCGTCATGTCGCTGACGACGAACACGTCGGCGTCCATGCCGCGGTCGGGCACGACGAACCGGTCCCCGCGGGTCGGCGTCCACGGCACGCCGGCCAGCCGCAGCCAACGGGCCAGCTCGAGGTCGATCACCGGGCCAGTCTGCCGCTGCTCACGCGTTGCGGCTCGTCCACGCCAGCAACCGGTCGACGTCCCACGTGGTGACCACCCGGTCGGGGTCGACGCCGCAGCGCACCGCCCGCTCCACGCCGTACTCGCGCCAGTCGAGCTGGCCGGGCGCGTGCGCGTCGGTGTCGATGCTGAACAGGCACCCCGCCTCGACGGCGAGCGTCAGCAGGTCGTCCGGCGGGTCCTGCCGCTCGGGCCGGCAGTTGATCTCGACGGCGACCTGGTGCTCGGCGCAGGCGGCGAACACCGCCTCGGCGTCGAACTGCGACTGCGGGCGCTCCTTGCCGGTGCGGCGGTTGCCCTGCACGTAGCGGCCGGTGCAGTGGCCGAGCACGTCGGTGTGCGGGTCGGCGACCGCGCGCAGCATGCGGCGGGTCATCGGCGCGCGGTCCATGCGCAGCTTGGAGTGCACCGAGGCGACCACGACGTCGAGCTCGGCGAGCAGCTCGGGCTCCTGGTCGAGCGAGCCGTCCTCGTTCACGTCGCACTCGATGCCGCGCAGCAACCGGAAGTCGCCGAGCCGCCCGGCCAGGCCGTCGACCACCTCGAGCTGCCGCCGCAGCCGCGACGGGGTGAGGCCGTTGGCGACCTTGAGGCGGGGGGAGTGGTCGGTGAGCGCGAGGTAGGACTCCCCGAGCTCGACGGCAGTCATCGCCATCTCCTCGATCGGCGAGCCGCCGTCGCTCCAGTCGGAGTGGCTGTGCAGGTCGCCCAGCAGCCGCCCCGCGAACGCCTCGCCCGCGTCGTCGAGCTCGACCAGCGGGCCGGCCTTCGCCTCGAGCTCGACGAGGTAGCCCGGCACCGCGCCGTCCATCGCCTCCGCGATCACCCCGGCGGTGCGGTCGCCGATGCCCTTGAGGTCGGTCAGCGTGCCCTCGGCGTGCCGGGCGGCCAGCGCGTCCGGCGGGGTCCCGGCCACCACCGCGGCCGCGTTGCGGAACGCCTGCACGCGGTAGGTCGACTCGAGGGTGCGCTCGAGCAGGAACGAGATGCGCCGCAGCGCCGCCAGCGGGTCCACGCGCGACATCATGGCGCACGGGTCCGACGGCGCCGCCGGAGACGGGGCGCCTCGCTTGCCTGCCGCACGGGCGGCGCGGCAGGGTGACCGGGTGCCCGAGCAGACCCTGCGCAGCGTCGCCGTGCTGTCCGACGTGCACGCCGTGCTGGACCCGCTCGAGCGGGTGCTCGCCGAGCCGGCGGTGCGCGCCGCCGAGCTCGTCGTCGTCACCGGCGACCACCTGTGGGGGCCGCAGCCGACAGAGGTGCTGCAGCGGCTGACCGCCGAGGGCGACCGCCTGCTGCTGCTGCGCGGCAACGCCGACCGCGAGGTGCTGCAGATGTCGCGCGGCGAGGACGTCGGGCTCGCCGACGACCCGGTGTCGGTGTGGGGCGCGCAGCAGCTGAGGCCCGAGCACCAGCGCCTGCTCGACGCGATGCCCGAGCACGTCGAGCTGGGCGTCGAGGGGTTCGGCCGGGTGCACCTGTGCCACGCCACGCCCCGCGACGACCAGGAGGTGGCGCTGGTCGACAGCCGGATCGAGCGCTGGCAGGAGGTGCTCGACGGGCTGCCGCCGGAGGTCGAGACGGTCGTCTGCGGCCACACCCACATGCCGTTCGTGCGTCTCGCCGCCGGGCGCACCGTCGTCAACCCCGGCAGCGTCGGCCTGCCCTACGGTCGCCCGGGCGCGCACTGGGCGCTGCTGCACGACGGCGCGGTGAGCCTGCACCGCACCCGGCTCGACCTCGCCGAGCTGGCCCGCACGACGGCGGCCACCTCGACGATGCCGGACGTCGAGGCGTGGCTCGACGCCTACGTCGTGCACCCGTCGTCCGACGTCGAGGCGCTGGCCGTGTTCGGGCCGCGCGACGGTCGCTGAACGGTCACGACCCACCGCCTGGTGCGACAGTTGACCACCCGATAGGGTCTTGCGCAGACAACTCTCACGGAGAGGCATACGTCTGTGCCCACCACGACGATCGACGACGCGAGCAGCCGGCAGAGTCGGCGAGCGGCCCACCTCGCGGACCTGCGGGTCGACGGCCTGCGGGCCTTCGGCGTGCCCGAGCACCTCGTGCCCGACGACATCAACCCCGACGCCGAGCTGGCGCACGAGCTGACCCGCGAGTGGGCGCGCTCGTCCGGGCTGATCGAGGGCGACGACCAGCTGCGCGCCTACGACGAGGTCGGCTACACCGAGCTGTTCGCCCGCGGCTGCGTGAGCGCCCCGCTCGACCGGCTGGCGCTGTTCTCGCGCTGGTTCACGCTGCTGTTCGTGCTCGACGACGCCCAGGACACCGCGGTGTTCGAGCAGCGCGACGAGCAGTTCCTGCGGGTGCAGGACGACCTCGTCGCGCTGCTGCGTGGCGGTCCCCAGCCGACCACCGGGGGATCCGGGCTGCTGCCCGCGGTCGCCGAGCTGGCCGCCCGCACCCGCCCCCTGGTCTCACCCGCCTGGTGGGACCGCTTCGTCACCCACCTCGAGCACACGTTCTCCGCGCAGCGCGTCGAGAACCTGCGACGCCGCGAGGCCGCGCCCTCGTCGCTCGCGGAGTTCAAGGTGGTGCGTCGCGAGGCCAGCACGACCGACGTCTGCTACGACCTGGTCGAGGCGTGCGAGGACGCCGAGGTGCCCAACGCGTTCCGCTACTCCTTCGCGTGCCGGCGGCTGGCCGACGCGCTCAGCGACTTCACCACCATGACGAACGACGTCTTCGGCGTCGACCGCGACACCGACAACGGCGACCCCAACAACTACGTCACCGTGATCCAGCGGGCCCGCGGGCTCGACCGCGACGAGGCCGTGGTGCAGGCGACCGCCGACGTCGCGGCGCTCGTGGGCGAGCTGCCGGGGTTGCTGGCAGAGGCGCGGGCCGTCGCGGCCCAGCTCACCGGTCCGGCGTCCGCCGACGCGGTCGAGCGCGCCTGCCGCGGGTGGTGGGGGTTCTCCCTCAACGTCCCGCGGTTCTACCTCGCGGTCGGCAGCCGGCTCGAGCACATGAACGCCTTCCCGGACGGCGTCGCCCCCTCGTTCACCCCCGACCTGCTGCCGCGCTCGTGACGCGGCGCCATCCACCGCACCCGGCCCGCGCGGCCGGGGGAGGAGCCCCCGTGACCGGTCTGTCCAGCATCCCCCTCGTGCGGGGCTCCGCCCCCGTGCTCGGCCACGCGGTGCAGCTGCTGCGCGACCCGCTCGGGTTCGTCGTCCGCGCCGCACGCTCCGGACCGCTGGCGCGCATCCGCATCGGGCCGCGCGAGGCCGTGCTGGTGTGCGACCACGAGCTGGTGCACGCGATGCTGGTGAACGACCGCGTGTTCGACAAGGGCGGTCCGCTCTACGACCGGGCTCGCGAGTCGATGGGCAACGGGCTGGTGACCTGCCCGCACGAGGGCCACCGCAAGCGGCGCCGGGCCGTGCAGCCCGCCTTCACCGCCGAGCGGGTCGCCGTCTACTCCCGCGGCGTCGCCGAGGTGCTGGCGCGGGGGACCAGCCGGTGGCAGCACGGGCAGGAGCTCGACGTCACCGCCGAGCTGATGACCATGAGCAACGCGGTCACCGTGCGCTCGGTGCTCGGTGGCGAGATCGCACCCGAGGCGGCCGAGCACGTGGTCGAGGACTTCGACGTCCTGGTGCCCGGGATGTTCCGCCGGATGCTCATGCCGGCGGCGCTGTCCCGCCTGCCGCTGCAGCGGCGCTACGACGCGGCCGGTGTCCGCGCCCGCCGCACGGTGACGGAGATCATCGCCGCGCGACACGACTCGACCACGGACTTCGGCGACCTGCTGTCGGCGCTCGAGGCGACCGACGGCCCGTCCGGCCCGCGCACGTCGACCGACGCCGAGATGGTCGACGACGTCTTCAGCTTCTTCCTGGCCGGCACCGAGACCGTCGCCAGCGCCGTCGCGTGGACCATGCTGCTCATCGCGCAGCACCCCGAGATCGAGGCCCGCCTGCACGAGGAGATCGACCGGGTGCTCGACGGCGAGCAGGTGACCTACGAGCACCTCGACGCCCTGGGCCTCGCCGACGCCGTCGTCACCGAGGCGCTGCGGCTGTACCCGCCGGTCTGGCTGCTGACCCGCGAGGTCACCGAGGACGCCGAGCTCGGCGGCCAGCACCTGCCGGCCGGCACCACCATCGCCTTCAGCCCGTACCTGCTGCACCGCGACCCGTCCGTGTTCGACCGGCCCGACGTGTTCGACCCCGACCGCTGGGAGGACACCAAGCCGCCGCGCGGTTCGTTCGTGCCGTTCGGCGAGGGCGCCCGCAAGTGCGTCGGCGAGCGGTTCGCCATGTCGCTCGCCGTGCTCACCGTCGTCGACATCGCGTCCCGCTGGCGGCTCACCGTCGCCGACGAGCGCTCGGTGCGCCCGGCAGCCAAGGCGTCGCTGGCACCCCGCGGCCTCCGCATGCGGCTCAGCGACCGCACGCTGGAGTGCGCACCGGTCGTCACCGGCTGAGCGGCGCGCGTCGACCCTGGGCCTGCACGTCAGCAAACGCCGATAATCGACATTATGTCAGATTGCATGAGGACAGCACGACCGGAGCGCTCCCGGGCGGTGGCAGGCTGACGGGGTGATCCTCCCCCGGTGCGTGACCCGAGGCTGGTGACGATCCGGCGCGGCGGAGAGCTCACCGACGCGAACCACCGGCTTCTCGCGCTCTGGGCCGCCGACTGTGCCGAGCACGTGCTGCACCTGTTCGAGACGGATCAGCCGTCGGACACCCGGCCGCGCGACGCCGTCGAGGCGGCACGCGCCTGGGCCACCGGCGACCTGCAGATGATGCGGTCCCGTGCGCTCGGCGGGCACGCGATGGGCGCGGCCCGCCTGCTGCGGGGCGCCGCCCGGTTCGCCGCGTACGCCGCCGGTCAGGCGGCGTGCGTCCCGCACGTGGCGGAGCACGACCTCGGTGCTGCTGCCTATGCCGTCAAGGCGGCTCGGGCGGCGTGCCCGTCCGATCCCCTGGCCGGCCGGCGCGAGCGCGACCGGCAGCGCGAGCGGCTCCCGGAGCCGGTGCGGGCGCTGGTGCTCGACGACCAGGCCCGGCGCAGCGCGATCTGCTGGTCCGTCTTCGACGACTGACCCGGGCCAGGACGGCGGTCCGAGCGTGTCCGGCGAGCCCGGGTCTGCCCGTCGAGTCGCGCGTGGGTGCCCTTGATCGCGCGTTGAGCGAGGCTGGAGGCGACCTTCCTAGCGTCCTCGTATCGCAACC
>NZ_BAAHBM010000025.1:0-40999 GCF_054776675.1 Angustibacter aerolatus | reverse complement strand
GAGGCGCTGCGGCTGGTGCCGCTGGCCGCGAGCGGCGCGCTGGGCCTGCTGCTGGCGCTCGCGCTGCTGGACGTGCTGGCCCGCCTCGGCGCCGTCGCCGCGGTGCTGCTCGCCGGCCCCCTCGTGCTGGTGACCGGCGCGGTGGCCGCGGCGCTCGCCGTCGCCGCCAAGTGGCTGCTGAGCGGCCGGCACCACCGGCAGGACCGCCCGCTCTGGAGCGGCTTCGTGTGGCGCAACGAGCTGGTCGACGCGTTCGTCGAGCTGCTGGCCGTGCCGTGGTTCGTGCGCGGCGCGCTGGCCACGCCCGCGTTCGTGCTGTGGCTGCGCGCGATGGGGTCGCGCATCGGTCGCGGCACCTGGCTCGAGACGTACTGGCTGCCCGAGCACGACCTGGTGCACGTCGGCGCCGGGGCCACCGTGAACCGGGGGTGCGTGCTGCAGACGCACCTGTTCCATGATCGGATCATGTCCATGGACGCGGTGGTGCTCGGCGCCGGAGCCTCGCTCGGGCCCGGTGGCGTGGTGCTGCCCGCGGCCCGCCTCGGCGACGGCGCCCGCGTGGGTGCGGCGTCGCTGGTGCTGCGCGGCGACGAGGTGCCCGCCGGCACCCGCTGGGCCGGCAACCCGATCGCGCCCGCATGATCGGCCGGCACGGCGACGCGTACCTGGGCGGACACGGCGACGAGCGGTTCGGCGTCGAGTCCTACGACCTGCAGCTCGACTACTCGGTGGCGTCGAACCGCCTCGACGGGCGGGCCGAGCTGGTGGTGCGCACGCTCACCAGCACCGACCGGCTCGACCTCGACCTGCGCGGCCTCGACGTGCAGCGCGTGACGGTCGACGGGCGGCGTCCGGCCAAGCACTCCCACCACCGCGGCCGGCTGCGCATCGCGCTCGCCGAGGCGGTACCCGACCAGACGGTGCTGCGCGTCGGGGTGCGGTACGGCGGGTCGCCGCGCCCGCTGCGCAGCGCGTGGGGCGAGGTCGGCTTCGAGGAGCTCGACGACGGCGTGATCGTGGCCGGGCAGCCGGTCGGCGCGCCGTCGTGGTTCCCCTGCAACGACCGCCCCGACGACAAGGCCGTCTACCGGGTGCAGGTGACCGTGGAGGCGGCGTACGCGGTGGTCGCCAACGGCGCACCGACCGGACGCCGCCGCGGCGCGAGCACCACGACGTGGACGTTCGCGCCGACCGACCCGATGGCCACCTACCTCGCGACGCTGCAGATCGGCCGCTACACCTCCGTCGACCTACCCGACGGCGGCGGCGTGCCCCAGCGGCTGGTGGCGCCGGCCAGCCGGCAGGGGGCGGCCGCGCGCGACGTCGCCCGCCAGCACGACATGCTCGCCGTGTTCGCCGAGCTGTTCGGGCCGTACCCGTTCGACACCTACACGGTCGTGGTCACCGACGACGAGCTCGAGATCCCGCTGGAGGCGCAGGGGCTGTCGGTGTTCGGCAGCAACCACCTCGACGGCACCGGCGGCCTCGAGCGGCTGGTCGCGCACGAGCTGGCGCACCAGTGGTTCGGCAACAGCCTCACGGTGCGCTCGTGGCACGACATCTGGCTGCACGAGGGGTTCGCCTGCTACGCCGAGTGGCTGTGGTCGGAGCGGTCCGGCGGACGCTCGGCCGCCGAGCACGCGCGCACGCACCACGCGGCGCTGGCCGCGCTCCCGGCCGACCTGGTGCTCGCCGACCCGGGGCCCGACCTGATGTTCGACGACCGGCTGTACAAGCGCGGAGCCCTTGCGCTGCAAGCGATCCGGACGACGTGCGGCGACGACGTCTTCTTCGACGTGCTGCGGTCGTGGACGGCGCTGCACCGGCACGGCGGGGTCAGCACCGAGCTGTTCACCGAGCACCTGCGCGGGCACTGCCCCGAAGCCGCCGAGCTGCTCACCGCGTGGCTGCACCACGCGCCGCTGCCGGCGCTGCCCTAGCGATCAGCTCGCGTCGAACGTCCAGTGCCACGGCTCGCGCGACACGTTCTCGGTGAAGCCGTACTCGTCGGCGTGCTGCCGCATCCAGCGCTGCGCGGAGGCGTCGAGCCGCAGGTCGAGGCTCTTGCCCCAGCCGTGGTCGCTGGTGCCGGGCTTCGCGCCAGCCCGCCCTGCGAGTGCAGGCCCTTGCGCCGCGCGAGGTCGACCTGCTCGGCGAACGACCGGTACGAGTCGGTGACGCCGACGTGCACCCCGGCCCGCGCGGCCCCCGCCCGCAGCTGCTCGAACGCCTGCGCGGCCGGCGCCCACAGCCGGTGCCCCGACCCGATCGACGTCAACTCGGACGCCGGCACCCGGCCGTTGCCGAAGCGCGCGAGCTCGACGCGCACGCCGTCCGCCGTGGTCGCCGCTCCCGACGTCCGCGTCGCTGCCGCGCTCGAGGTCGGGACCGCGGTGGTCCCGACCGCCTGCTGCAGCGCAGCGGCGAACGACCCGGCGGTCGCCGTGCCGGTGACGCCGCCGGCCGTTCCCGCGGACGGCGTGGTGCTCGCGGCGAGCGTCGTGGGCAGGGCCGCGGGGCGCGGGGCGGAGAGGGCGCCGATGCGCGCCTGGATCTCGGCCACGCGCGCGGCGACCGCCTGGATGCCCTCCACCCACTGACCCTCGACCCGGGCGCGCTGCGGCTTGAGCGCGGATCAGGCCCGCAGCAGCAGCCTCGAGCAGCGCAGCAGCTCGCGGCGCAGCACCTCGTCGTCGAGGTCGGCGAGCTGCGGGTCGGCGGTCGCCAGCATCAGGCCCGCGCCGGCGACGGACGCCGCGACGCGGGCGCTCGGCGACGGGTCGGGACCGAGCATCAGCGCGCCGAGCCGCGCCACCACCGACGGCATCGGCTCGTGCTCCTCGAGGTGGCGGCCGACGGACGGGTCGCCGCGCAGCAGCGCCACGAGGCGCCGGTGGTCGACCACGACGTCGACCAGGCCGGTCACCACGGCGTCGACCTGCTCGGCCCGGCCCTCGACGGCCTCGGCCGCCTCGACGAGGCCCTCGAGCCGGTCGAACACCGGCTGCAGCACCGCCAGCACGATGTCGTCCTTGGCGTGGAACTGGAAGTAGACCGCGGCCTTCGTGACGCCCATCCGGTCGGCGATCATCTGCAGCGAGGTGCCGCTCGTGCCGTGCTCGGCGAACAGGTCGAGCGCCGCCGCCAGCACCCGCTCGCGGCCCTGCCCCCTGGGCGCCACCGGTCGCGCCATCCGTCTGCCTCCCTCTCGTCGTCCCGTGGCGTCCGCGTGTGACGCGGCGCACCACATCAAGTTAGCCGATCGGCTTGCCCAAGACCTAGTCGTTCGGCAAACTCTGATGCAGCCCTCGGCACAGCGACGTGCGCCCGCTCCCCCTTCCCGGAGGTCCCTCATGGCCACTGCGCTGTACCGGCTCGGCCGCTTCGCCTTCCGCCGCCGCCGACTGGTCGCGCTGCTCTGGCTCGTCGTGCTCGGGGTCGCCGGTGCGGGCGCCGCCACCCTGCACGGCAGCATGACCAGCTCGTTCACGCTGCCCGGCACCGAGTCGCAGCGCGCGCTCGACCTGCTCGAAGAGCGGATGCCGGGGTCGGGGGCGGCCGGGGCCACCGCTCGCGTCGTCTACGTCGCGCCGAGCGGTTCGAAGGTCACCGACGCCGCCGCCACCGCCGCCATCACCGACTCGGTGCGCCGGCTGGGCGGCCTCGCGCACGTCAGCGTGGCCGCCGACCCGTTCCAGGCGAAGACGGTGTCGCAGGACGCCAGCACGGCGTTCGCCACCGTCGCCTACGACGTCCCGGCCACCGACCTGACCGCCGCCGACCACGAGGCGCTCACCGAGGCAGCGCACGCCGCGCGCTCGGCCGGGCTGACCGTCGAGCTCGGCGGCGACGCCTCGCAGGAGCAGGGCGCCGTCGGCGGCACCGAGGGCATCGGGCTCGTCGTCGCCGCGCTGGTGCTGGCCCTGACGTTCGGGTCGCTCGTGATGGCCGGCCTGCCGCTGCTGACCGCCGTCGTCGGCGTCGGGCTGGGCGTGCTCGGCATCGAGATCGCCACCGGCTTCTTCGACCTCAGCTCCACGACGCTGACGCTCGCGCTCATGCTCGGCCTCGCCGTCGCGATCGACTACGCGCTGTTCATCGTGTCGCGCTACCGCGGCGAGCTGCAGCAGGGCCTCGAGCCGGAGGAAGCCGTCGGGCGCGCCGTCGGCACCGCGGGCTCGGCCGTCGTCTTCGCCGGCGCGACCGTCGTCGTCGCGCTCGCCGCGCTGTCGGTCGTGAACATCCCGTTCCTCACCGCGATGGGGCTCGCCGCGGCCGGCACCGTGCTCGGCGCGGTCGTCATCGCGCTCACCCTGCTGCCCGCGCTGCTCGGCTTCGTCGGACGTCGGGCGCTGCCGAAGTCGTTGCGGCACAGGCACGTCGGCAGCGTGCACGAGCCGCAGCACCTCTCGCGCCGGGCGCCCGCCCGGGCCGCGGTGGGCGAGCGGTGGGTGCGCGGCGTCGTCCGCCGGCGGGTGCTGGTGATCGTCGCGATCGTCGTGGGGCTCGGCACGGTGGCGGTGCCGGCGCTCGACCTGCGGCTGGGCATGCCCAGCGACGGCAGCGCCTCCCCCAGCACCACGCAGCGCCGCGCCTACGACGCGCTGGCGAAGGCGTTCGGCCCGGGCTTCAACGGCCCCCTGGTGATCGTCGCCGACCTGACCGGCGCCGACGACCCGGCGTCCGCCGCGAGCGCCATCCAGCGCGACCTGTCGGGGCTGCGCGACGTCGTGGCCGCGACCCCGCCGACGCTCGACCCGGCGAAGCGGACGGCGATCCTCACCGTCGTGCCGCAGAGCAGCCCGAGCGACCCGGCCACCGAGCGCCTGGTCGCCACCGTGCGCGACGCGGCACCCCGCTGGCAGGCGGCGACCGGAGCCGACGTCGCCGTCACCGGCACCACCGCGGTCGGCATCGACGTGTCGGACCGGCTGCGCGGCGCCCTGCTGCCCTACCTGCTGCTCGTCGTCGGCATCGCGTTCGTGCTGCTGACCATCGTGTTCCGCAGCCTGCTGGTGCCGCTCAAGGCGACGCTCGGGTTCCTGCTGAGCATCGTCGCGACGTTCGGTGCGGTGGTCGCGGTGTTCCAGTGGGGCTGGTTGAAGGACCTCGTCGGCCTCGACTCGACCGGACCGATCCTGAGCTTCCTGCCGATCTTCCTGGTGGGCATCCTGTTCGGCCTGGCGATGGACTACGAGGTGTTCCTCGTGACCCGGATGCGCGAGGACTTCGTGCACGGTGCCGGGCCGACCGAGGCCGTCGTCAGCGGGTTCGCCCACGGCGCGCGGGTCGTCGCGGCCGCCGCGGTCATCATGTTCAGCGTGTTCGCCGGCTTCGCGATCACCGACGAGCCGATCATCAAGTCGATGGGCTTCGCCCTGGCCTTCGGCGTCGCGGTCGACGCGTTCCTGGTGCGGATGACGCTCGTGCCGGCCGTCATGTCGCTGCTCGGCCGCGCCGCGTGGGCGCTGCCGCGCTGGCTCGACCGGCTGGTGCCCGACGTCGACGTCGAGGGCGCGAAGCTCGCGCAGCAGCTCGCCGCCCCGGCTCCGACGGCGCAGCGCGACGAGGTCACCGCCGACGCCTGAGGCACGCGCCGTCCCGTCGCGCGGGCAGAAGTCGTCGTGCCTGGTGAGCCGGGCCGGCGGGGGGTTCGGCCCGCGCTTCGGGTCGGCGGCGCGCGGCGCCTGCCCGTGCGCGACAGAGTGGGCGCATGGACCCCGTGATCGTCGTCGGCGCCGGCATCAGCGGCGTCACCTGCGCCCGTGAGCTCGACCGCGCCGGCCTGCCGGTGCGCGTGCTCGACCGCGGACGCCGGATCGGCGGCCGGATGGCGCTGCAGCGCACCGGCAGCCGGGTCGTCGACACCGGCGCCTCGTACCTCACCGCCTCCGACGACGCCTTCACCGAGCTGGTCGACGACTGGCAGGCGCGCGGCCTCGCCCGGCCCTGGACCTCGAGCCTGGCGACCCTCGACGCCGACGGGCTCGGCCCGGCGAAGGACGGCCCGATGCGCTGGGCCGCGCCCCAGGGCCTGCGCTCGCTGGTCGACGACCTCGCCCGCGGGCTGCCCGTCGAGAGCGGACGCACCGTGCAGCGCGTCGACGTCCGCGGCGGTGACGGTGGCGGTGGCGGTGGCGGTGACCGCAGCGGTGGCGGCCGTGGCGACGGCGGCGCTCGTGACGGCGGCACTGCCGGTGGCGGCGCGCTGTCGGTGGACGGCGAGCCCGCGTCGGCCGTGGTGCTCGCGATGCCAGACCCGCAGGCCCGCCGGCTGCTGCCGTCCGGTCACCCGCTCGACGCCGCCCTCGACCGCGAGTGGCTGCCCGTGCTCGCGCTCGCCGCAGGCTGGCACGAGCGCACCTGGCCGCAGCTGACGGGCGCGTTCGCCGACGACCCCGACGTCTCGTTCGTCGCCGACGACGGCAGCCGGCGCGGCGACGACGCCCCGGTGCTCGTCGTCCACTCGACCCCCGAGCTCGCCGCCCGGCACCTCGACGACCCCGACACCGCCGCCGCTCCCCTGCTCGCTGCCGCCGACAGGCTGCTCGGCACCGGGACCGACCCCGTGTGGTGGCGCGTGCGCCGCTGGACCTTCGCTCGCCCCGCCGACGGCCGCAGCGAGCCCTTTCACCTGGGCGACGACCTGCTCGGCGTCTGCGGCGACGGCTGGGCCGAGCGCTCCAAGGTCGAGGCCGCGTACCTCTCGGGCCGGGCCCTCGGCCGCGCGCTGGCCGACCGCCTCTCCTGACCCTCCGCGGCGCGGGGGCACCCTGCGCCACCACGAACGGCGCGGGGGCACCCTGCGCCACCTCGAACGGCACGGGGGCACCCTGCACCGACGCGAACGGCACGGGGGCACCCTGCGCCGCCTCGAACGGCACGGGGGCACTCTGCGCCACCTCGAACGGCACGGGGGCACCCTGCGCCCCCTCGAACAGCACGGGGGCACCCCGCGCCGTCATGAACAGCACGGGGGCACCCCGCGCCACTCAGGGCGGCGCGATGCGTGTCAGTCCTGCGTGGTCGCGTCCTCGCGTGCCGCGGCAGGACGCGTGCGGCGGGGGCCGGCCTTGTGGGTTCCGTCGCACCAGGGGGCGCGCGCGGTGCGGCCGCAGCGGCACAGGGCGACGGTGCGGCGGTCGGTGGGCACGGGCTGGCCGTCGGCGCCGATGACCTCGAAGTCGCCGCGCAGCAGCAGCGGGCCGTCGTCGCAGACGGTGATCGACACGGGCTCGGCACGGCTCATGCCCCCAGCCTGCTGGCGCGTTCTCGTCCCCGCATCCCGAGAAGTCCCCGGCGTTCGTGGGTACGTTCCGTCTCATGGTTCGCATCACACCGCGTGGCCCGCTGAGTGCCGCGCTGCTGCACGCGCTCGACGGGGGCGACGCCACCACCCTGCGTGACCTCGCGCTGGAGGCGTCCGACCGGCGGCCGCTGATCGACGACGACGACGTGCAGCTGTCGCTGTACCTCATGTACGAGCTGCACCACGGCGGGCTGCCGGGCGTCGACGACGACTACGAGTGGCACCCTGACGTGCTGGCCGCCCGCGCGGTCCTCGAAGGGCGCTTCGAGACCGAGCTGCGCGAGCGGTTCCCGGTCGACCTGTGCGAGCCGGCCGGCCTGCCCGACGAGCTGTTCCGCCGCGCGGCCGAGGACGTGCCGGGCGCGTCCGTGCCGGCGTACGTCGCGCGTCGCGCCGACGTCGACGACGTCGCCGAGATGCTGGTGCTGCGCTCGCCGTACCAGCTCAAGGAGGCCGACCCGCAGACGTGGGCGATCCCGCGTCTGCGGGGCCGCGCGAAGGCGGCGCTGGTCGAGATCCAGATCGACGAGTACGGCGGCGGGCGGGCCGACCGGATGCACGCGGCGCTGTTCGCGAAGGCCATGCGGGCGCTCGGCCTCGACGACACCCCGAACGCCTACCTCGACCACGTGCCGGCGGTGGTGCTCGCGAACGCCAACGCGCTCACCATGTTCGGGCTGCACCGTCGGCTGCGCGGTGCGCTCTGCGGTCACCTGGCGGCGTTCGAGATGACGTCGTCGTTGCCGGCGCGCAAGGTCGTCATCGGCATGCAGCGGCTCGAGCTGCCGGGCGACGCCTGGGAGTTCTTCGACGAGCACGTCGAGGCGGACGCCGTGCACGAGCAGGTCGCCGCACGCGACCTGTGCGGCGGGTTGATCGAGTCCGAGCCGACGCTGCTGCCCGACGTCCTGCTCGGGTCGGCGGTCTGCCTGGGCATGGACGCTCTGGTCGGCGCCCGCACCGTGCAGGCCTGGGAGGCGGGACGCTCGGCACTGCGGACGCCCCTGCCGGACCATGCCCACAGCGCGACCGTCATCGACCTCCGCCGGCCGCTCGGCGTCGCCTAGCCGCTCTTGGAACGACGACGGCCCCGGTCCGAGAGGACCGGGGCCGTCGTACTCTGCTCCCGCGACTGGATTCGAACCAGTAACCGTCCGATTAACAGTCGGATGCTCTGCCGTTGAGCTACGCGGGATCGACCTGAGAACACTAGCAACATCGGGGGCCGGACCCGAAACCTGAGGGGTCTACAGGCGTAGTCCGACCTGCTCGGCGAGGTCTCGGCTGAGCGCCTGCACCTGGTCGGCGACCTGGGGGCGGGTCAGGTTGACGCCCTCGTCGGCGACGACCTGCACGAAGAGCCGGTCGTCAGCTGGGTCGCGGCGCACGGCCACGGTGACGCCGCGGGCACCTCGCACCTGCACCCGCTGCGAGAGCACGTAGGTGCTCATGACCCGCTCGCGCAGCACCTCCGGCACGGCACCCGGCTGCTCGTCGAGGTGGACGGCGACGGGCGGGGCGTCGGTGTCGGCGAGCCGGACGTCGAGGAGGCGCTGCTCGGGATCCCAGTGCGCCTCGGCGACGTCGTGCCAGGCGTACCGCGAGGTCAGCGGGCCGGCCTCGTCGCTGGCGGGTGGCAGCACCACGAGCGCGGACGGCGTGGCCACGACCCAGCCGCCGTGCCGGAGCCGGGCGTGGGCCAGCACGCGCTCGCCGCGACGCAGGTCGGCGGCGGCCCGCACCTCGGCGGGCAGCGGGTCGGGACGCTCGGCGCGTCGACGACGTCCGGGCAGGAGGGCTGGCACGTCCCCCAGCCTACGAGACGGCACCGACGGTCAGTCGGCGAGCGCCCGCAGCGCCTGCCGCCGCTGCACGAGCAGCTGCGCCTCGCGCAGGGCTGCGGTGTAGCCGACGGCGTCGCCGCTGGCGTCGAGTCGCTGCATGCGGCTGTGCACCTCGGCCTCGCGCCGGCGCAGGTCGCGCTCGGCGATGTCGACCTGCAGCGCGGTGCCCAGCGGTTGCAGCCCGGCCTCGCCGACGGCGGGCACGGACGCCACGGCGAGGTCGGACGTGTACGGGCGCACGTTGTCGGGCACCTCCCCCGCCACGAGCTCGTACCACCCGCGTCCGGCCGTCTCGGCGACGGCCAGTCCCCCGACGGCGCGGACGGCGCGGTGCACCGCGCGGTGCACCGGGGCGGTGAACGCGTCCTCGCCGAGCGCGTCGAACTCGGGCTGGGCGAGGACGTGCGGTGCCTGCAGCACCAGCTGCAGCAGCTGCCGCTCCATGCGGACGATCGGGTCGCGGGGGTCGGGGCGGGGCAGCTCTGGCTCCGCCGGCGACGCCTCGTCCTGCTCGTCGTCCGGCCGGCGGCGGTCCTCGCGGCCCTGGTCGCCGCGACCGGGAGGGGACGAGCCGCCTGGCCCGGCACCCTTGGCCGCGGCTGTGGACGCGTCGCGCTCGGCGCGCGCGACGGCCCGCCGCACGTCGTCCTCGGGCAGGCCGACGTGCCCGGCCAGGCGGCGGGCGTACTCGGGGCGCAGCGACCGGTCCTTGATGCCGGCGACGAGGGGCGCCGCTGCCCGCAGCGCCTGCACCCGGCCCTCGGCGGTGTCGAGGTCGTAGCGGCCGATCGTCGTGGTGATGGCGAACTCGAACAGCGGACGCCGGCCGGCGACCAGCTCGCGCACCGCCTCGTCGCCGCGCTGCTGGCGCAGCTCGCACGGGTCGAGCCCGCTGCCCTCCACCGCGACGTAGGTCTGGGAGACGAAGCGCTGGTCCTCGCCGAACGCCCGCAGCGCGGCGCGCTGGCCGGCTGCGTCGCCGTCGAACGTGAACACGACCTCGGCGGGGTGCACCTCGTCGTCGTCGCGCATGATGCGCCGCACGACCTTGATGTGGTCGGACCCGAACGCCGTGCCGCAGGTCGCCACGGCGGTCTCGACGCCGGCCAGGTGGCAGGCCATCACGTCGGTGTACCCCTCGACGACGACGGCCTGCCGGTCGCGAGCCACGGCCTTCTTCGCCAGGTCGAGGCCGTAGAGCACCTGCGACTTGTGGAACAGCGGGGTCTCGCTGGTGTTGAGGTACTTCGCCTCGATGCGGTCGTCGTCGTAGAGCCGGCGGGCGCCGAACCCGACGCAGTCGCCGGTGAGGTCGCGGATCGGCCACACCAGCCGACCGCGGAACCGGTCGTACAGCCCGCGCTGCGACCGGCCGGCGAGCCCCACCAGCACCAGCTCGTCGTCGGTGAACCCCTTGCCGCGCAGGTGCCGCACCAGCTCGTCGCCGCCGCGGGGCGCGTACCCGACGCCGAACCGCGCGGCGGCCGCGCGGTCGAAACCGCGTTCGGCGAGGAACTGCCGGCCGGTGACGGCCTCGCGGGCGGTGCCGAGCTGCTCGGCGTAGTACTGCTCGGCGACCCGGTTGGCCTCGACGAGCCGGGTGCGCCGGCCGACCTCCTCGCGGGGCCGCCCCGCGCCGTCCTCGTACTCGACCTGCACGCCGGCGCGCTCGGCGAGCCGCTCGACGGCGTCGCCGAAGGTCAGGTGGTCGATCTTCTGGATGAACGAGATGACGTCGCCGCCCTCGCCGCAGCCGAAGCAGTGCCAGACGCCGAGCGCCGGCCGCACGTTGAACGACGGCGACTTCTCGTCGTGGAACGGGCAGAGCCCCTTGAGCGACCCGACGCCACCGGATCGGAGCGTGACGTGCTCGCGGACGACGTCCTCGACCGCCGTACGCTCCTTGACCGCGGCCACGACCTCGGCCTTGATCCGACCAGGCACCACGCGAGTCTACGGTCCGGCGCCGACGGTCGCGGGCGCCGTCCACAGGCGCACCGTCAGCCCTCGGCCCGGCCCTCGCGCCAGTAGCCCATGAACGTCACGCTGCGGCGGTCGACGCCGCGCTCCTGCACCAGGTGACGGCGCAGCCCGCGCACCATGGCGGCCTCGCCGGCCAGCCAGCCGTACCAGCCCTGCGCCCCCTCGCCGGTCTCCCACAGCACCTCGTGGTCGACGTCGACGTCGGCCAGCGGGGTGCTGGGCCGTGCGGCGGTCGGTGCGTCGAGCACCTCGTGCAGGGCGGCGGCGAGCGCCGCGCCCCGCGGTCGCCCGTCCCGCGGGCACCACACTACGCGGACGCCGGACGGCGCGGCGAGCGGCAGCACGTCTGCCGCGCCGGCCACCTCCACGAGCGCGTGACCGGTGACCCCAGGGCGCGTGGCCGCCAGCGACTCGAGCACCGAGGCCACCGCGGGCAGCGCCGTCTCGTCACCGGCGAGCAGCACGCGGCGGGTGTCGGCCGGGGGTCGCCACTCGATGCCGGGTGGCGTGCCGCCCGACTCGTTGCGCGCGTTCGGCCCCAGCAGCGTCACGTGGTCACCCAGCCGCGCCGACGCCACCCACCGGGCCGCCGGGCCGGGCTCGCCCGGGCAGTCGTGGTGCAGCACGAAGTCGACGTCGATCTCCGGTGCGCCGGTGCCGCTGGACGCCGCGTCGAGGCGGGCCGCCCGGACCGTGTAGGTGCGCATCCAGCCGCGGTGGGCGTCGTCGAGCGCCAGCCACTGCTGGTACCAGCCGTACGCGAGGTCGCCCAGGACGGGCAGCGGGTGGCCGGGCGCGGCGAGCAGCAGCTTGACCCTCAGGTCGCGCGGACCCTCTGGGCCGGCGGCGTCGAGGTCGGCGAGCGAGTCGGCGGCGAAGGTGATCCGCCGCAGGTGCGGGGTCAGGGTGCGCAGGCCGACGACCTCGACGTCGAAGGCCAGCAGGGGCGACGTCCGCGGCTCGGCGACCGTGCTCACGCCGGCACCTCGGCCCGGTCGCCCCGGTCGGCGAGCTCGGTCGCCCGTCCGGCGTGGTGCCGCCCCACCGGCACGACCATCGGCGTGCCCGACACCGGGTCGGTCACCACCTGGCAGCGCATGCCGAACACGTCCTGCACCAGGGCGTCGGTGACCACCTCGCGCGGGTCACCCTGCGCCACCAGCCGGCCGTGCTTGAGCGCGACGAGGTGGTCGGCGTACCGCGCGGCGAGGTTCAGGTCGTGCAGCACGACCACGACGGTGGTGCCGCGACGACGGTTCAGGTCGGCGAGCAGGTCGAGCACCTCGATCTGGTGCGCGACGTCGAGGAAGGTCGTGGGCTCGTCGAGCAGCAGCACGTCGGTCTGCTGGGCGAGGGCCATCGCGATCCAGACCCGCTGACGCTGGCCGCCGGACAGCTCGTCGACCGCCCGCTCGGCGAGGTCGAGCGTGCCGGTCGACCGCAGCGCCTCGGCGACGGCGAGGTCGTCGTCCGCGCTCCAGCGACGCAGCCACCCCTGGTGCGGGTGCCGCCCCCGGCCGACCAGGTCGGCCACGGTGATGCCGTCGGGCGCGGTCGGCGACTGCGGCAGCAGGCCGAGCACCTTGGCGACGGCCCGGGTCGGCTGCTCGTGGATGACCTTGCCGTCGAGCAGCGCTGCGCCGCCGGTCGGGTGCAGCAGCCGGGCGAGACCGCGCAGCACGGTGGACTTGCCGCAGGCGTTGGCGCCGACCAGCACGGTCACCCGCCCGGCCGGGAGCACCAGGTCGAGACCGTCGACGACCCGTCGACCGTCGTAGCCGAGCGAGAGCTCGCGAGCCTCCAGCACGTGCGCAGCGGTCACGTCTGCCTCCAGGCCAGCGCGCATCGCGCGCCAAGTAGGTTAGGCAAACCTAAGCAAACGTCGGCCGCCCAGGCAAGCGGCTGTGCCGGCGAGTGCCTGGCATCACGACACGTCGATGCCCTCCGGCAGGTCGTGCTCGGGCCAGTCGAGCAGCCGGACGGCGGTGCGGAACGCGTACCGGTCGGTCATCCCCGCCACGTACGTGACCGCCGCGCGCACCGTGTCGTCGTCGTCGCCCTGCTGACCGGCGTGCTCGCGCGGCAGGTCGCCGGGGTGGGCGGCGTAGTGCTCGACCAGCGCACGCAGCAGCCGCACCACCGACTCGGCCTGCGCGAGGGACTCGGGGCGCGTGTAGATGCGCTCGTAGTTGAACGACCGCAGGGCCGCCAGCGCCTCGGCCACGTGCGGCGCCATGCCCACGACGCCGGTCTCGCTGGTGCAGCGCACCAGCTCCTCGACGAAGGTGCCGAGCTGCTGACCGCGGGTGCGCCCGCACACCGACGCGACGTCCGGCGGCAGGTCGGCCAGGTCGACGATGCCCGCCTGGGCCGCATCCTCCAGGTCGTGCGCGGTGTAGGCGACGCGGTCGGCCCAGCTGACCACGACCCCCTCGGGCGTGGACGGCGCGGGGCGCGACCACGAGTGGTTGCGGACGCCGTCGAGCGTCTGGCTGCAGAGGTTGAGGTGCGTCAGCGCGACGTCGGCCCCCCACACCGCGTGGTCGTACCCGCCGGGCACGAACGCGTCGAAGGCGTCCTCGCTGGCGTGCCCGCCCGGCCCGTGCCCGCAGTCGTGCCCGATGGCGATGGCCTCGGTGAGCGCCACGTTCAGGCCGGTGGCCCGGGCGACGGACGTCGCGACCTGGGCGACCTCGAGCGCGTGCGTGAGCCGGGTGCGCTGGTGGTCGGCCGGGAAGACGAACACCTGCGTCTTGCCCGCCAGCCGCCGGAACGAGGCCGAGTGCAGGATGCGGTCGCGGTCGCGCTCGAAGCAGGTGCGCTCGACGTCCGGCTCCTCCGCGCGGGCTCGGTCGCCGGCGCCGAGGGCCCGGGTCGCACCGGGCTGCAGCAGCCGGTGCTCGAGCTCCTCGCGCGCCGCCCGCCCTCGCGGCGCCACCGGCTGCACGCGCGGCTCGTCGCCGCCGTGCGCCGTGACGACCCCCTCGGCGGAGCGGTGCCCGGGCGCGGTGGCCGCCCACTGGCGGGACCGCCGGGTCGGCTGCAGGTCGCTCACGGCCTCACTGTGCCAGTCCCGTTCAGGCGGAACACGTCCAACGTGTGCGTGACGGGGTCGAACGTCGTGATGGTGCCGTCGCCGGGCGCGGAGAACTGCGACGTCTGGTCCATCGGCAGGCCGATCGGTTCCGTACGACCGGTCCGCAGGTCCATCAGGAGGCTCGTCTCGTCGGAGCCGTCGTGGACGCCTCCCCCGTCGAACAGCAGCAAGTGGTCGTGGTCGATCAGGACCGCCTGGCCGAACTCGGAGTCGACGTCGATCGGGAAGTGCCTCCGGCGCGCGATGCGGTCGCCGTCGACGTCCAGCAGGTGCAGCGTCTGGTTGTGCGAGTCGTCGGGCTCGAGCACGCCCTCGAGCACCACGACCCGTGATCCCACGACCGACATCCCGTCCTCGGCGCCGTCGTATCCGAGGTGCAGGGCGCGGTGACCAGGTCGGAGCAGCAGGTTCGACTCGCCGCCGATCAGGTACGAGCGGCCGTTCGCCTCGTACTCGAAGTCCTCCTCGGCGTGCCGCACCCTCGGGCCGGCCGGCGTCAGCTCGATCAGCTGGGAACAGCGGCAGCCGGCGTCCCACGTCGTCCAGCTCGGTCGCGTGCTCGGACGGGTCAGGCTCTGCCCGCTGATGCCGCCGTCACCGGCGTTGCGCTGTCGAAGCTGCAGGGGCCCGTTCACGGCGGTGGCCGTGAACACCTCCGATCCCACTGCCTCCGATTCGGGGTAGCCTGCCTGGACGCTCTCGACGTGCGTGATGACGTCGCCCACCGCGGACTGCCCCGTCGTGTCCCAGTCGCCGTGTGCGTTGGCGCGCAGCACGGTACGACCAGTGCCCAGATCGGTGACCGCCCACCGGCTGCGGCTCCTCGTCCCCCCGTCGGGGTGTGCTCGACGCCACGCATCGTCGTCCTGCCCGTCCTCCCACCCGAACACGCGGTAGCGGCCGACGCCGGCGACGAGGGCAGGGTGCCCGCCGTCCGGGAGGTCCACCCGGGTCTCGAGGGTCCACGCCGCCGAGTGACGTGGTTCGGCGCGCGTCGGCTCGGGTTGGCGCGACTCGTCCGCCCGACAGCCTCCGACGACCATCAGCGCGGCCACGCCGACGAGCCACCGACGCCTCACCAGATCAGCTGTCGCGAGTTGGCGTCACCGGCCTCGAAGAGGTTCTGACGGCTCACGTCGTGCACCCCGTGCGCCCGCTTGTTGAAGTGCTTGTTCAGCGGATCCCACACCCACCCCTTCGCGCCGGTCCATCCGTTCACGGTGATCGCGTGGGCACCTGAGAAGCCGCTCGGCCAGTAGTCCAGATCATCGCCCTGGACGCCCAGCACCAGCCGCACCTTCTTGTTGCCGACGCTGGCCCGGACGAGGTCCAGCAGGCCCTCTGCGCTGCCGTAGCTGGCGCGGTGAGCCGTGTCGACGTACTCGTGCTTCGCGAAGGTGTTCAACGCAGCGGGAGCGCGCCGCAGTGGCCGTCCCCGTCGTCCCGTTGGTCTTCATCCGCTCCGCCAGGTACTCCTGCGTGGCCGCTCCGAGCAGGACGGCTTTCGCAGAGGCAGGCACGCACCACGTCTCGTGGTCCTGGTAGTCGTGCGGGACGCCGCGGTGACAGGTGTCGGACTGGGACGAGCACGGCGGGAGCGGCGCCGGCTTCAGGCCGGCTCGGTCCGCCCGGTCGACCGTGCGGGCCCGCGCATCCGCGTCGCGCTGCCACAGCGCGTCGTACTCCGCGTGCCGGGAGGGCCCCCGGGGGTCGCTGAACCCGTCGGGAGGGACGACACCCGACGATGCGGCCGCCGAGTGGGCAGGAACGAGCACCGTGGCGGCGAACAGGGACGCGGTGACGGCGAGACGGCGCACGGGCAACTCCGTTGAGAGGCGACAACGACTGCACCGAACCTAGCCAGTTGTCGCCGGGGAACCCACCCGATCATTCGAGTTGTGGATAACCCCTTGTCAGCCGCCGCTGACCGACAGCTCGGCCTCACGGACGACGCGGGCCGACTCGCCGACGAGCTCGCGCGTGGCGAGCCACTGCTCGGGCAGGGCGACCCGCTGCGGCGAACCGGCACGGCCGCGCTGGCCCTCGGCGGGGTCGCCGGGCCAGGGCTGCGTCAGGTCGAGCTCGGCCAGGCGGTCGTCGAGCTCGGCCATCGTGTCGACCATCGCGAGCGCCGCCCGCGCCTGCTGCCCGACGCTGAATCCCTTCAGGTACCAGGCGACGTGCTTGCGGATGTCGCGGCAGGCCTTGCGCTGCGCGTCCTCGGCGCTGCGGAAGGAGCCGGCCCGCTCGTAGTGCTCCGCCAGCAGCTCGGCGTGCCGCCGCAGCGCCCCCGCGACGTCACCGAGCGACGGGCGCACCCGCACCTCGTGACCGGCGAAGGCAGCCGCCAGGTCGGCGAACAGCCACGGCCGGCCCAGGCACCCGCGGCCCACGACCACGCCGTCGCACCCCGTCTCGGCCACCATCCGCAAGGCGTCGTCGGCGCTCCAGACGTCACCGTTGCCCAGCACGGGGATGCTCGTCACGGCCTGCTTGAGGCGGGCGATCGTCGTCCAGTCGGCGTGCCCGCTGTAGTGCTGCGCCGCCGTGCGTCCGTGCAGCGCCACCGCAGCGACCCCCTCGTCCTCCGCAGCGCGTCCGGCGTCCAGGTACGTCAGGTGGTCGGGGTCGACGCCGACCCGCATCTTCACCGTGACCGGCACCCCGGCCGGCGTCGCAGCACGCACCGCGGCGCGCACGATGTCGCGGAACAGCGTCGACTTCCACGGCAGCGCGGCACCGCCACCCTTGCGCGTCACCTTCGGCACCGGGCACCCGAAGTTCAGGTCGACGTGGTCGGCACGGTCCTCGTCGACCAGCAGCCGCACCGCCGCCCCCACCGTCGCCGGGTCGACGCCGTACAGCTGCACGCTGCGCGGCCACTCCCCCGGCCCGTGCTCGATCAGCCGCATCGACTCCGGCGACCGCTCGACCAGCGCCCGCGACGTCACCATCTCGCTGACGTAGACTCCCGCGCCCTCGCCCTGCAGCCCCGCCCGTTCCAGCGCCGCCCCCGCCAGCTCGCGACACAGCTGCCGGAACGCCGCGTTGGTGATCCCCGCCATCGGCGCCAGCACCACCGGCGTCCCGATCACGTGCGGCCCGATCCGCAGCTCTCCCGTCACGCCCCCATCATCCCAGGTCTCAGCCGTCCGGGGGTCGCGCGGTGTGCCCCCGCGCCGTTAGTGGTGTCGCGGTGTGCCCCCGCGCCGTTAGTGGTGTCGCGGTGTGCCCCCGCGCTGCCTCGTCGGGTGCGCGGGGCGCCCCAGCGTCGCTCCCTCCGGCGCGGGGTGCCCCCGCGCGGCGTCGGGGCCGGGCGCCCGCTGTCGTCCACAGGTGGAGAACGAGGTGCGCCTCGTCCACAGCGCCCACGTGCTCTAAGCCGCAGGTGGCACGACGACGCCACTGTCGGCGCATGACTCTACGCACGACGCTCGACCCCGCCGTCATCGACGTGCTGCTGCGCCGGCGCGAGCGCGTCGTCGCCCATCACGAGCTCATGGCAGCCGGTCTGCCGCGATCGACCATCGGCCAGCGCATCCTGCCCGGCGGCACCTGGCAACGGCTGCACCCCGGGGTGGTCCTGGCGCACTCTGGCACGCCGACGACTCGCGAACGGCTGCTCGGCGCGCTGGCTTTCGGCGGGCCGGGGGCCGTGGTCACGGGTCTCAACGCGTTGCGCCTCTGGGGCGTACGGGTGGCCGCACGCTCGGAAGTGGTGCACGTCGCCGTCCCGCACGCGCGACGTCGACAGTCGCAACCGGGCCTGATGGTGGAGCGGACCCGCAGCATCGACGCCGTGCAGCGCGGGGGCCTGCCGATCGCGCGGGTCGCACGCGCCCTGGTCGACGCCTGCCGTCGCCTCGAGCGACTCGACGACGTCCGCGAGCTCGTCGCCAGCTGCGTCCAGAGCGGCGCCTGCACCGTGGACGAGCTGCGTGAGGCCGTCGACCACGCCGCTCGCCAACGCACGGCGCTCGTCAGGGCGGTGCTGCGTGAGGTGGGTGCCGGCGTCCGGTCCGCCGCAGAGGCGCGGGTGCGGGAGGTGTTCAGCCGGCACGGCGTCCTTCAACCGCGGTGGAACTGGGCGCTGCACCGCGTCGAGGACGGCGAGCACGTCGTGACGCCCGACGGCTGGTGGGAACACCTGGGCGTCGCGCTGCAGATCGACTCGATGGCGTTCCACCTCACGCCCGCGGCGTACAAGCGCACTCAGCGGCTGCAGCGCCGCCTCGGCGTGTTCGACGTCCCCTTCCTCCCGATCGCCCCTGCTGACGTGTTCGACGACGAGCAGGGCTTCGTCGCGCAGGTCCGCGCGTTCCTGGCCACCCACCACGACCACCGTCCCTCGCCTGACCTGTTCGCGCGCCCGCCGGCTTAGGGCCGTGCGCGCACGCAGCCATCCGCCGTGCGGCTGAGCACTCCGTGCCTGCCCCGTCGGGCCACGCAGTGTTCGACCGAGGTAGCCGACGCCTGATCAGGCCGCGCCACGAAGCGCGGGGGCACATGACGCGCGGCTGGAAGCACGGCGCGCGTCACCGACCACGCGCGACGGCGGGCTCGGAAAGGGCGCGGGGGCACACGGCACCGCTCAGAACGGCGCCGCGCCATCCCACGCTCACGCGGTGAGCGACCAACTTCAGGAAGGCGCAGGGGAGCGCGCGCGCCGCCAGCAACGGCACGGGGGCACACCGCGCCGCCAGCGACGGCACGGGGGCACACCGCGCCATCACGAACAGCGCGGGGGCACACCGCGACACCAGGGCGCCGCGAGCGAGGGCGGCGGGCGGGGTCAGTCCTTGGGGAGCTCGAGCTCCGTCTTGGCGAGCTCTTCGACGTTGACGTCCTTGAAGGTGACGACGCGGACCTGCTTGACGAAGCGGGCGGGACGGTAGACGTCCCAGACCCAGGCGTCGGTCATGGTGACCTCGAAGTAGACCTCGCCGTCGTCGGAGCGGGGGACGACGTCGACGGTGTTGGCGAGGTAGAAGCGGCGCTCGGTCTCGACGACGTAGGAGAAGAGGTTCACGACGTCGCGGTACTCCCGGTAGAGGGAGAGCTCCATCTCGGTCTCGTAGTTCTCGAGGTCCTCGGCGCTCACCGACCCACCTCCATCACGTCGTCGTCGAGCTCGGGCAGGTCGCCCGGCGCCCCATCATCGTCCACAGTCTCGAGCTCGGTCACGTCGGCGTACGGCGGCAGGCGCCAGCTGCGGCGGTGGTGCTCGCAGGCGCCGTGCTCGGTGAGGGCGTCGAGGTGCTCGCGGGAGGCGTAGCCCTTGTTCACGGCCCAGCCGAAGTGCGGGTGGCTGTCGTGCAGGTCGACCATCATGGCGTCGCGCTCGACCTTGGCCAGCACGGAGGCGGCGGCGACGGAGGAGCAGCGCATGTCGGCCTTGATCATGGTGCGGACCGGCGGCGTGGGTTCGTCGGGGTGCAGCAGCGACAGCAGACCCTCGCGCTCGGGATCGGTGTACCAGTCGTGGTTGCCGTCGAGCAGGATCAGGTCGGGGACGGCGGGCAGCGTGGCCATGGCTCGCCGGGCGGCCAGCCGCAGGGCACCGAGGATGCCGACCTCGTCGACCTCGTCCGGACCGGCGTGCCCGACGGCGCTGGCCAGCGCCCAGCGGCGGATCCGCGGTACCAGGCGCTGCCGGGCGGCGGGCTGCAGGAGCTTGCTGTCGCGCACCCCGGTCGGGGCGGTGCGCACCGTGGCGTCGACCAGCACGACCCCGACGGACGCCGGACCGGCCAGCGCGCCGCGGCCGACCTCGTCGACCGACGCCAGCAGGCGGACGCCGTCGCGCAGCAGCGAGCGCTCGACGCGCAGGCTCGGCGGGGTGCCCGGCGCCGGACGCCGACGGCCCTGGGCGGGCACGGGGGTCACACCGGCACCTCGACCGGCGCGGCCGGCCGGCCGGCCGAAGGGTCGGCGGCGAGCAGCGCCGGCAGCCGGCTCGCCAGGTCGCGCGGCGCGACGATCTCGCCGGCGGCGGCGCCGCGCAGCCGCTCCAGCTCGTCGACCGTGAACCACCGGACGCCGGTGACGCCCTCGGCCGCCAGGAACCCGGCGTCGACGCGTGCGAGGTCGAGGTCGAGGCCGTGCTCGTCGAGGCGCAGCAGGTAGTAGACCTCGCGCAGGTCGACGGCACCGGGCAGCCGGTGCCGCCGCACCCAGACCGGGTCGCCGAGGTCGTCGGGGTCCACCTCGAGCCGCAGCTCCTCGGCCAGCTCGCGGACGGCGGCCGCGCGGTGGTCCTCGCCCACCTCGACGCCTCCACCGGGGGCGAACCACACCGTGCCGCCCTCGACGGCGGCGGTCGACACCAGCACGACCCGGTCGACCCCGTCGAGCCGGCTCACCACGAGCACGCGGGCGGTCGGGCGGTGCGGCTCGGCGGGCAGCGTCGCGTGGGCGCGGCGCACGAGCTCGGCGGTGCGCGTCGGCTCGACCACCTCGCCGGCCGGGAGCGACCCCAGCTCGTCTGGCAGGAACCAGCGGGCGCCCACGGTCGCGGCGGCCTCGTCGTCGCTCATGCCGCGTGCGACCGGGTCGAACCGCGGCGTGCGGACGGCGAACCAGGAGTTCTGCCCGACGATCGGCTGCCCGGCCCAGCTGAAGGCGTCGTCGCTGCGTGCCACCGCGCCACCGAGGTCGTCGAGCACGAGCCCGAGCTCCTCCCAGGCCTCGCGGACGACGGCCTCGTGCGGCTGCTCGCCGGGCTCGACGCCGCCACCGGGCGCGATCCAGTGCACGAGGTGCGGGCGAGCCGGGTCGACGCAGCCCAGCAGCAGCACGGCGCCGGACGGATCGACGCACAGCAGGCGGGCGGCGGGGCGGAGGAGCTGCTCGGGCACCAGGGGCCTACTTCGTGCCCGCGGCGGGCACCTTCGCGAACACCGCCGAGGGCTCGGTGAGCCGCGACGCGTGCGACAGCGGCCAGACCACGGCCACGGCGCGCCCGGTGACGTCGCTGATCGGCACCGAGCCGGTGCGGCCGGTGCCGTCGTCGTGGTAGCGCGAGTCCTCGGACTCCTGCCGGTTGTCGCCCATGACCCAGACCTTGCCGGCCGGCACGACGACGTCGAAGTCCTTCTCCGACGGGATCGACCCCGGCTTGAGGTACGGCTCGGTGATCGCGACGCCGTTGACGGTCAGCTTCTCGGCGTCGCGGTCGTAGGCGACGTGGTCGCCGGGCAGCCCGATGATCCGCTTGATCAGGTGGTTGTTCGAGTCGTTCGGCAGCAGCCCGACGAAGGCGAGGCCGCGGCGCACCGGGTTCGTCGAGGGCGGCACCTCGTCGGCGCCGAGCCAGTCGCCCGGGTCGGTGAACACGATGACCTGACCGCGGTGCAGGTCGAACGGCCCGGGCGTCAGCTTGCTGACGATCACCCGGTCGCCGATGAGCAGCGTGTTCTCCATCGACTGCGAGGGGATGAAGAAGGCCTGCGCCAGGAAGGTCTTCACGAGCAGCGACAGCGCGAGCGCGATGACGACCACGATGACGGTCTCGCGCACGAGCCCGAGGAAGCCGCCGGACGCGGTGCGCTGCGCCGAGCGCTCGCGGGCGTCCGGCGCGGCGGGGTCGACACCGGCCTCGTGCGCGGGCCGGTCCTTCGCGGTGTCGCTCACTCGCTCGCTCCCCTGCTCGCGCCGGCGGCGCTGGTGGTCGGGTCGGGCAGTCGGCCGGCGCGGTCGAGCGGCCAGAAGCGCAGGACGACGCGGCCGACGACCCGCTCGACCGGCACGGTGCCCCCGCCCGGGTCGCCGAGGTGGGCTCGCGAGTCGGCCGAGTCGCTGCGGTGGTCGCCCATCACCCAGAGCCGGCCGGGCGGCACGACGACGTCGAAGCGGACGTCGCTGGGGCTGTCACCGGGGAGCACGTATGGCTCGTCGAGCGGCACGCCGTTCACGGTGAGCCGGCCGTCCGTGCCGCAGCAGGCCACGCGGTCGCCGGGCAGCCCGACGACGCGCTTCACGAAGTCGTGCTCCGACGGCCGCAGCCCGACCGCGGACCCGGCCGCACGGACGACGCGTGCGAGCGCGCCGACCGGTGCCGGCGGGGCGTCGCTGAACGAGCCCTGTCCGTCGAAGACGACGACGTCACCGCGCTGCACGTCACCGACGCGGTACGCGATGCGCGACACCAGCACGCGGTCGCCGGGGTCGAGCGTCGGCTCCATCGAGCCGGACGGGATCGCGAACGCCTGCACGAACAGCACCCGCACCAACAGCGCCAGCACGAGGGCGACGGCGGCGAGCACCGGCACCTCGCGCCACCACGGGCGGCCCCCGGGGGCGCGGCCGGCGGCGGTGGGTGCGGTGGTCTCGGCCAGCGGGCCCGGTGGGGCGTCCATCAGCAGGAGCCTAACCCTCGGTGGGCCGGCAGGAGCCGGCCGGGCGCAGCGCGCCGGGACGGGTCAGCGCGCGACCGGCGTGTCGCGCTTCTCCTTGATCTTGGCGGCCTTGCCGCGCAGGTCGCGCAGGTAGTACAGCTTCGCGCGACGCACGTCGCCGCGGCTGACGACCTCGATCTTGTCGAGCACGGGCGAGTGCACCGGGAAGGTGCGCTCGACGCCGACGCCGAAGCTCACCTTGCGGACGGTGAACGTCTCGCGGACGCCCTCGCCCTGGCGGCGGATGACCGCACCCTGGAAGATCTGGACGCGCGACCGGCTGCCCTCGACGACCTTCACGTGCACCTTCAGCGAGTCGCCGGGGCGGAACTCGGGGACGTCGGTGCGCAGCTGGGCGGCGTCGACGTGGTCGAGGATGTGCATGGTGCGTCCCTGTCTCGCAGGTGCCACAGGTCACCCACGTGCTCGTGTGGAGGTCACGGTTCGCCACCGTGCGGCGGTGCGCCCTCCCTGTGGCGGGAGCGCGGCCGGGTCGTGGCGCGAGGGCTCAGTCTGCCACAGGCGCGGGGTCCGCCTGAAATCCGACGCCGGGACCGTCGTCCGGACGCCCGCCCGGGCGCTCACCGGTCTGGACGGCGCGCAGCAGCTCGCGGTCGGCCCGGTCGAGCTCGGCGGGGTCGAGCAGGTCGAGCAGGTCGGGCCGGCGCAGCAGGGTGCGGGCCAGCCGCTCGTCGCGCCGCCACCGGGCGATCCGCCCGTGGTGCCCCGACAGCAGCACGTCGGGCACCGCCCGCCCGCGCCACACGGCCGGCTTGGTGTAGACGGGGTACTCGAGCAGCCCGCCCTCGTGGCTCTCCTCGACGAGGCTCTCGGCGTTGCCCACCACGCCCGGCAGCAGGCGCCCCACGGCCTCGATCACCGCCAGCGCCGCCACCTCCCCGCCGTTCAGCACGTAGTCGCCCAGGCTCACCGGCGTCACCCGGCCACGAGCGGCTGCCTCGTCGAGCACGCGCTCGTCGATGCCCTCGTAGCGCCCGCAGGCGAACGCCAGCCACGGCTCGGCGGCCAGCTCGTGCGCCATCGCCTGGTCGAACCGGCGCCCCGACGGGCTCGGCACCAGCAGGTGCGGGGACGCCGCGCCGTCGGCGAGCGCGGTGCGCCCGGCGTCGAGCACGTGGTCGAGCGCCTCGCCCCACGGCTCGGGTCGCATCACCATGCCGGCGCCGCCGCCGTACGGCGTGTCGTCGACGGTGCGGTGCCGGTCGTGGGTGAAGTCGCGCAGGTCGTGCACCACGACGTCGAGCAGCCCCTGCTCGCGCGCCCGGCCCAGCAGCGACAGCTCGAGGACGTCGAGGTACGCGGGGAAGATCGAGACGACGTCGACGCGCATCACGCGCGCCCGTCGTCCCCGCGGGCCCGGTCCTCGCCGTCCTCGTGCTCGTCGGGGTCCTCGTCGAACATGCCGCCCGGCGGGTCGACGACCACGCGGCCCCCCGCGACGTCGACGACGGGCACCAGCGCGGTGACGAACGGCACGAGGACGTCGGGCCCGCCGTCGCGCCGCACGACGAGCAGGTCCTGGGCGCCCCCGGTGTCGAGCCGGCGCACCTCACCGAGCACCTCGCCGGTCGGCGACTGGACCCGCAGGCCGATCAGCTCGTCCTCGTACCAGGCGTCGTCCTCGTCGCTGCTGCCTGCGTCGACGGTGAGCAGCGTGCCGCGCAGCGCCTCGGCCTCCTCGCGACCGCTCACCTCGGCGAAGGTGAGCAGCAGCGTGCGGCCGTGCTCGTGCGCGGTCTCCAGCGTGAGCGGGCCGGCGCCGGCCGGGTCGGTGCCGAACACGGCGCCCGGCACGAAGCGCTGCTCGGGCACGTCGGTGCGCACCTCGACGGTGACCTCGCCGCGCAGCCCGTGCGCGCGGCCGATGCGGGCGACCACCCGGTCCATCGCTGCTCCCTGGGAAAGCGATCGGGGACGCCGGGCAGGTGCCCGGCGTCCCCGATCGGTGTGCTGTGTCTAGCTCGCGCGGTCGGTGTCGACGATGTCGACCCGGACCGAGCGGCCGCTGGCCAGCGCGCTGACGACGGTGCGCAGCGCGGTGGCGGTGCGACCCGAGCGGCCGATGACCCGCCCGAGGTCGTCGGGGTGCACCCGCACCTCGAGCATCTCGCCGCGTCGACCGCCCTTGGCGCGGACGGCGACCTCGTCAGGGTGCTCGACGATGCCGCGGACGAGGTGCTCGAGGGCCTCCTCGAGCACGATCAGGCCTCGGTGGTCGCGGCCGGAGCCTCGGCCGGGGCCTCGGTCGTCTCGCCCGCGGGCTCGGCCGAGGCCTCGTCAGCGGACTTCGACTTCTTCGCCTTCGGGGTGATGGCGTCCTTCGACGTGCGCGCGGCGTCGAACTTCACCGGCTCGGTCGAGGCCGGCTCGGCCACGCGCAGCGTGCCCTCGGCGCCCGGCAGACCCTTGAACTTCTGCCAGTCACCGGTGATCTTCAGCAGCGCGAGCACCTGCTCGGTCGGCTGCGCGCCGACACCGAGCCAGTACTGGACGCGCTCGGAGTCGATCTCGATGACCGAGGGGTCGTGCGTGGGGTGGTACTTGCCGACCTCCTCGATCGCCCGACCGTCGCGCTTGGTGCGCGAGTCGGCGACGACGACGCGGTAGTACGGGGCCCGGATCTTGCCCAGGCGCTTGAGACGGATCTTGACGGCCACGGCTGTGGGTTGCTCCTGTTTCGTGTGGGATGAGCGACGCCGGGCCGTGGTGGGGCCATGGCACGGAACCGCTCGGGACACGACGCGCGAGGAGAGAGGGGCCGCACGCGACGGGTACGGCGGATCATTCTGCCAGATCCCGGGGCCACCGTCGTCCGGCCCCCGGCGGTCGCTGGTCTACGCTCCCCCGGCGCGCGCCGTCCGGCCCGCCGGGAGGGTGCTGGCCGTGCTGTCGTACGTCGTGCGTCGGGTCGTCGCGATGCTGCTCATGCTCGTGGCGCTGAGCATGGTGGTGTTCGGCCTCTTCCAGGTGCTGCCGGCCGACCCGGCGGCCCTGACCTGCGGCAAGTCGTGCACGCCGGTGGTGATCGCGGCGAACCGGCGCCGTCTCGGCTACGACCGGCCGGTCACCGAGCAGTACGCGCGGTTCGTGTCGGCGATCTTCGTCGGTCGCGACTACGGGGTGGGGCGGGCCCGCTTCCACTGCGACGCGCCGTGCCTCGGGCACTCGTTCGCCCGCGGGGTCGACGTCAGACCGCTGCTGGTCGAGCGGATGGGCGTCACGGCGCAGGAAGCGGTCGGCGGCTTCGTGCTGTGGATCGCCGTCGGTGTCGGCGGCGGGGTGCTCGCCGCGCTCTGGCACCGGCGCTGGCCGGACCGCACGCTGATGAGCCTGTCGCTGCTCGGGTACTCGTTCCCCGACTTCTTCATCGGGCTGCTGCTGCTCTACTTCGTGGTCTTCCGCTTCCACGTCATGAGCTACCCGGCGTACACGCCCTTCCACGAGGACCCCGCGGCCTGGTTGCGCTCGATGCTGCTGCCGTGGGTGACGCTGGCGGTCAGCAGCGCGGCGTTCTACACGCGGCTGACCCGCACGCAGGTGCTCGACACGATGGGCGAGGACTTCGTGCGGACGGCGCGCAGCAAGGGGCTCGGGCAGGGCGCGGTGATCGGTCGGCACGTGCTGCGGGCCGGCCTGACGCCGGTGGTCACCGCCGCGGGCATCGACCTGGCCGGGCTGCTCGGCGGCGTCGTGATCGCCGAGCAGGTGTTCGGCCTGCCCGGGCTCGGGCGCCTGGCGCTGGACTCGGTCGTCACCTACGACCTGCCGCTCATCGTCGGCACCGTGCTGCTCGCTGCGGCGTTCGTGATCGTCGCGAACCTCGTGGTCGACCTGCTCTACGCGGTGCTCGACCCGCGCGTCCGCCTGACCTGAGCCCCTGCGGCTCCTGCTGTTAAGCAGTCATCCGGGATCCGCATGGCGACCAGCCGGGCGCTTGCCACTGGCCGACGAAGCCCTTCAGGGTGGCTGCGACGGCGCATCGGGGCGCCGTCGCGTGCTCGTCCGCACGAGCCTGGTCCGGCGTCTCGACGGCGGACCGCGGGGGCAGGTCGGGCGGGCACCACCACGAGGTGACGGCGCCGGCCCGGACCGGCGCCGTCATCTCGTGGCCGTCACCTCGCGCGGGTCACACCGAGGGCGGCGGCGCGCACGGTGAGCGCGGCCCGCGTGATCTGCCGCGCGGGCAGCGGCTCGACGCCGGGAACCCGCACCACCGTGCCGAACCCGGGCGGCTCCTCGCCGTCGTCCGGCTCGGACCGCACCAGGACGACGCGGGCCGGGTCGGCGCCGGCACCGACCAGGCCCCGGCGGTCGGCGTCGCTCCCGGCCCGCGGCGACCGGGCCACGACGACCGCGCCCCCCGGGCAGGTGGCGAGCTGCGCAAACAGCAGCCGCCGCACCGCGTCCGCCGCGTGCGGGTCGTCCGGGGCGCCTGGAGGCAGCACGCCGGCCAGCGCGCTCTGCACGACCTGCTCGCTGAGCAGCGGCAGCCCCAGCTCGGCCGCCAGCCGCGGGGCCAGGGCGGTGCCACCCCTCTCGGGCTCGACCAGGGCGACGACCTTCGCTCGCTCGGCGGGCGGGGCGTACGGCTCGGCCGGCCACTCCTCGGCGGTGATCGCGTAGCGCTCGTGGTCGCGCCAGTCGTCGCGACCGTCAGCGCCGGCGAGCAGCAGCATCCGCGGCGTCCGCCCCTCGTGCCGGAACCCGAGCGAGCGCAGCAACCCCGCGGACGACGCGTTGCCGGGCTGCACGTTCGCCTCGACCCGGTGCAGCCCGACGCCACCAGCGAGCCGGGGACGCAGCGCCACGTCGACGACGAGCGACAGGCCCTCGCGGAACAGGCCGGTGCCGGCGTACGGGTCGTAGGCGTCGTAGCCGAGGCTGCCGCTCTCGAACCTCCCGCGGACGATGCTCGACAGGTTGATCCGCCCGACGACGCCGTGCGCGCCGCGCGGCTCGTGGGCCAGCACCAGGAACGTGCGGTGCACGTCGGACTGGCGCTCGACGTGGCGCAGCAGGTCGTCGGGGTCGACCGGGTTCCAGCGCGACAACCGCTCGCGCGAGGCCAGCACCGCGCGGCGGTAGGGCTCGGCGTCCGACGCGAGCACCGGACGCACGTGCACCCGCTCGCCGGACGCCGTCAGGGGCTGTGGCTCGCTCATGCCGCACCCGCCGGGCGGAAGGCGCGACCGCGCAGGACGACGGCGGTCGGGTGCCGCAGCGCGCTGACGTCGGTGCGCGGGTCGGCGGGCAGCACGACCAGGTCGGCGGGGGCACCCTCGACCAGCCCGCCGCGGCCGAGCCACTCGCGCGCCCCCCAGGTGGCGGCCGACACCGCCTCGACCGGCGTCAGGCCGGCGGTCACCAGCTCGGCGACCTCGTCGGCGACCAGCCCGTGCGGCAGCGAGCCGCCGGCGTCGGTGCCGCAGTAGACCGGCACGCCGGCCTCGTGCGCGGCCCGCACCGTGGCGTGCCGGCGGGCGTGCAGGTCGAGCATGTGCGCGGCGTACGTCGGGTACCGCTCGCGGCCGCGCGCCGCGATGCCCGGGAACGTGGCGATGTTGACCAGCGTCGGCACGATCGCGACACCGCGGGCGGCGGCCAGCGCGGCGGTGTCGGCGTCGAGGCCGGTGGCGTGCTCGAGGCAGTCGAGGCCGGCGGCGAGCAGGTCGGGCACGGCGTCGGCGCCGAAGACGTGCGCGGTGACGCGAGCACCCTCCTCGTGGGCGACCCGCACCGCCTCGGTGAGCGCGTCGAGCGGCCAGCACGGCGCCAGGTCGCCGACCGAGCGGTCGATCCAGTCGCCGACGAGCTTGACCCACCCGTCGCCGCGCCGGGCCTCCTGCCGCACGTGGTCGGCCAGCTGGTCGGGCTCGATCTCGTGCGCGAAGTTGCGGATGTAGCGCCCGGGACGGGCCAGGTGCCGCCCGGCGCGGACGATGCGCGGCAGGTCGTCGGCGTCGTCGATCCACCGGGTGTCGGCCGGGCTGCCGGCGTCGCGCAGCAGCAGGGCACCGGTGTCCCGGTCGGTCTCGGCCTGGGTGCGCTGGACGTCGCGCGGCACGGCGCCGTGGGCGTCGAGCCCGACGTGGCAGTGCGCGTCGACGAGGCCGGGCAGCACGACGCCGTCCACCGTCGTGACGTCGTGGTCGCCGTCGGGGCGCTCGAACGTCAGCCGCCCGCCGAGCACCCACGCCTCGTCGTGCTGTTCGCTCGGCCCGGTGAGCACCGGTCCGGCGAGGTGCAGGACGTCGGCCATGCCCCGACCCTACGACCGTCGGCGGAGGCGACGGCGCGCGGTGCCTAGCGGCCCAGGAACTTCTCGAAGCCCGGGGGCAGCTGACTCAGGTCGGGGACGGCGTCCGCACCGGCACCGGCTCCGAACGCCGACCCCGCGCCGGGTGCCGCGGCGGCCGGCTTGCCCTCCAGGGCCTGCCGCTCCTGCTCGGCGCGCTTGGCGGGGTTTCCGCTCTTGCCCTTCTTGCGCGTGGGCGCCTTGCCCTTCTTGCGGCCCGGGCCGCCCATGCCGGGCAGGCTCGGCATGCCCGGCACGCCGCCCATGCCGCGACGCATCTGCTTCATCATCTTCTGCGCCTCGGTGAGCCGCTGCAGCAGCTCGTTGACCTCTGAGACGCTGCGGCCGGAACCGCGGGCGATGCGTGCACGACGTGAACCGTTGATGATCTTCGGCTGCTTGCGCTCCTGCGGGGTCATCGAGCGCACCATGGCCTCGACCCGGTCGAAGTCGCGCTCGTCGATCGCGTCGAGCTGCTCCTTCATCTGCCCCATGCCCGGCATCATGCCGAGCATCTTCTTCAGCGAGCCCATCTGCTTCACGGCCGCCATCTGGGCCAGGAAGTCCTCGAAGGTGAAGTCCTCCTCGGCCGCGAACTTGCGCGCCATCTCGTCGGCCTGGCCGGCGTCGAACGCCTTCTCGGCCTGCTCGATGAGCGTCAGCACGTCGCCCATGTCGAGGATGCGCCCGGCCATCCGGTCGGGGTGGAAGACCTCGAAGTCCTCCAGCTTCTCGCCGGTGGACGCGAACATGATCGGCCGCCCGGTGATGCTGGCCACCGACAGGGCGGCGCCACCGCGCGCGTCGCCGTCGAGCTTGGTGAGCACCACGCCGGTGAAGTCGACGCCGTCGAGGAACGCCTGCGCCGTGGTGACCGCGTCCTGGCCGATCATCGCGTCGATGACGAACAGCACCTCGTCGGGCTGCACGGCCGCACGGATGTCGCCCGCCTGCTGCATCAGCACCTGGTCGATGCCCAGCCGGCCCGCGGTGTCGACGATCACCACGTCGTGGTGCCGCGCCGTCGCCTCCGCCACACCGCCGCGCGCCACCGACACGGGGTCGCCCGCCGTCGCCGCGTCGGGGTCGACGCCCTGGTTGCCCGGCTCGGGCGCGTAGACCGGCACCCCGGCCCGCTCGCCCACCACCTGCAGCTGCGTCACCGCGTTCGGGCGCTGCAGGTCGGCCGCGACCAGCAGCGGCGTGTGCCCCTCGGCCCGCAGGTAGCGCGCCAGCTTGCCCGCCAGGGTCGTCTTGCCCGCACCCTGCAGACCGGCCAGCATGATCACGGTCGGCGGGTTCTTCGCCAGCTGCAGCCGCCGCGTCTCGCCGCCGAGGATCGACACCAGCTCGTCGTTCACGATCTTGACGATCTGCTGCGCCGGGTTCAGCGCCCCGCTGACCTCCGCCCCCAGCGCCCGCTCGCGCACCGCCGCCGTGAACTGCCGCACGACCGGCACCGCGACGTCCGCCTCGAGCAGCGCGGTGCGGATCTCGCGCACCGTCGCCGCGACGTCGGCTTCGGACAGCCGCCCCTTGCCGCGCAGGTTCTTGAACGTGGCGGAGAGGCGGTCGGACAGCGTGCTGAACACTCGGGTCCCCGGGGGTGGTCGGGCGGTGACGGACCCGCCCAGCCTACTTCGCGCCCGCGCCGACGCGCCCCGCACGCGCCGCCCCCCGGTTCGGCGCGGGGGCACTCTGCGCCACCGGGAACGGCACGGGGGCACCCCGCGCCATCCCGAACAGCACGGGGGCACCCCGCGCCACCCCGAACAGCACGGGGGCACCCCGCGCCACCCCGAACAGCACGGGGGCACCCCGCGCCACCCCGAACGGCACGGGGGCACCCCGCGCCATCCCGAACAGCACGGGGGCACCCCGCGCCATCACGAGGGCCGAGAGCGGCGGGATGCACAGGCGGCGCACAGCCTCGTCGGTGCGAGCGCGCAGCGAGGCGGCCGATGCTCACGGCATGACCTCGGACGCGCCCCCGGCCCCCGCGGCGGCCGCCCTCGCCGCCGCACCCACCGACGCCGTCGTCGGACACCGGACCGGAGGCGTGCTCGGCGAGCGGGTGATGCCGTGGCGAGCAGCGCCTCGGCGGTGGTGGCGCGACCTGGCGGGGTGCCTGGCGTGGGGCTCGGTGCTCGTGGTCGTGGCGCTGTGGGTGGGGCACGGCGGGGCGCAGGGGCTCGACGGCGCGGCCGGCTGGACGACGGGGCTGGGCCGGTTGGCCGGGCTGCTGGCGTCCGACCTGATGCTGCTGCAGGTGTTCCTGATGGCTCGGGTGCCGTTCGTCGAGCGCAGCTACGGGCAGGACGAGCTGGCGCGCCGGCACCGGCTGGTCGGGTTCGCCTCGTTCGATCTGCTGCTGGCCCACGTGGCGCTGATCGTGGTCGGGTACGCGCTGACCGACCGGCGCGACGTCCTGCGCGAGGCCTGGCACCTGGTGCTGACCTACCCGGGCATGCTGCTGGCGACCGCCGGGTTCGCGTGCCTGGTCATGGTGGTCGTGACATCGGTGCGCGCGGCCCGGCGGCGGCTGCGCTACGAGTCGTGGCACCTGCTGCACCTGTACGCCTACCTCGGCACGGGGATCGCGCTGCCGCACCAGATCTGGACCGGCGCCGACTTCGTGGCCACCCCGTGGGCGCGCGCGTACTGGTGGAGCGTCTACGCGATCAGCCTCGGGTCGGTGCTGGTGTGGCGCGTCGGGGTGCCGGTGCTGCGCACGGTGCGGCACCGGCTCGTCGTCACCCGCGTCGACGTCGAGGCGCCGGGCGTGGTGTCGGTGCACGTCGGCGGACGCGACCTGCAGCGGCTGCCGGTGCGGGCTGGCCAGTTCCTCCAGTGGCGGTTCCTCGACGGCCCCGGCTGGACCCGCGCGCACCCCTACTCGCTGTCGGCGCAGCCCACCGTCGACGGTCTGCGGATCACCGTGAAGGACCTCGGCGACGGCAGCGGGCGGCTCGCGTCCCTGCGGCCGGGCACCCGGGTCGTCGTCGAGGGCCCGTACGGGCGGCTGACCGAGGAGGTCCGCACCCGCCGCAGGGTCACGCTGCTGTCGGCGGGCGTGGGGGTGACGCCGTTGCGCGCGCTGCTCGAGGACCTCGATCAGGGTCCGGGCGACGTCACCCTCGTCTACCGGTCGCGCGGACCGCAGGACGTGCTGTTCCGCGACGAGCTCGACCGGCTGCAGCAGACCCATGGCGCCCGCGTCGTCCACGTGCACGGACCGCGCGTCACCGCACGCTCCTCCTGGATGCCGCAGCAGGCCGCCCACCTCACCGACGCCGAGGGGCTGCTGCAGATCGTCCCGGACGTCGCCGAGCACGACGTCTACGTGTGCGGTGGTCCGGAGTGGGCCGAGGCCGCCGCGCAGGCAGCCCGCGACGCCGGCGTCCCTGCCCGGAACGTCCACCTCGAACGGTTCGCCTGGTGAACCGTCCCCCGCCCGACCCCCACCCCAGGAGCGCCTGATGCGCCGCATCGTGACCGCCATGGCGGCGACCGTGACCGCCGTCGTCCTGCTCTTCAGCTACCGCACCAGCACCGGCTCGGAGGCTGCGACCGGCACCGCCGCGAGCGTCGTGGCGGCCTCGTCCAGCGGCGGGACGTCGTCCGGGACGTCGGGGGGCGGATCGTCGTCCGACAGCTCGTCGTCCGACGACAGCTCGTCCGACAGCTCCTCGTCGAGCACGTCCGCGACGACGTACACGGGCGAGACGGCGCAGACGCGATGGGGCGCGGTGCAGGTGAGCATCACGGTGGCGGGCGGCAAGATCACCGCGGCGCAGACCGTGCAGGTGCCCAGCGACAACTTCCGCGACCAGGAGATCAACTCCTACGCCGTCCCGGTGCTGAACAGCGAGGTGGTGGCCGCGCAGAGCGCCGACATCGACACCGTCTCTGGAGCGACCGTCACCAGCGACGGTTACAAGGAGTCGCTGCAGTCGGCCATCGACGCGGCGCACCTGTGACCGCGCCGCGGGCCGCGTTCGTCGAGCAGGTCATGGGCCTGCCGGTGAGCGTGCACGTGCGCGGCCCGGCCGCCCGCTGCGACGCCGTGCGCGAGGCGGTGACGCGCGCGTTCGCGTCGCTGCACGAGGCCGACGCGGTGTTCAGCACCTACCGGCCCGACAGCGACGTCGCACGCATCCGCCGCGGCGAGCTCGCCGTCGCCGCCGCCGACCCGCTGGTGGCCGAGGTGCTGGCGATCGCCGAGGACGCGCGGGCCCGCACGGACGGCCGGTTCGACGTGCGGCTGCCCGACCCCGACGGCGTCCGCCGCCTCGACCCGTCCGGCGTGGTCAAGGGCTGGGCGGCCGAGCGAGCGGGTGGGTTGCTCCGTGACGACCCAACGCTCGACGGCCACGACTGGTGCCTGAACGCGGGCGGCGACGTGCTGGTCGGCGGGCACCTCCCGGACGCCGCGCCCTGGCGCATCGGTGTCGAGCGGCCCGGCGGACCGGGCCTCGTCGCGGTCGTCGAGCTGCACCGAGGCGCGGTCGCGACGTCCGGCAGCGCAGCCCGCGGCGACCACGTGCTCGACCCACGCTCGGGCCGACCCGCGCGCGGCCTGCGGTCCGCCACCGTCACCGGCCCGTCGCTGCTCTGGGCCGACGTGCTCGCGACCGCGGCCTTCGTCGCCGGCCGCGACGCACTGCGCTGGATGGCGAGCGTGCCCGGCTACGAGGCGCTCGTCGTCACGGACGAGGAGGACGTGCTGCGCTCCCCCGCGTTCCCGGCGAGCTCTGCGGCGGCGCTCTCGTAGCGCGGGGGCACTCTGCGCCACCAGGAACGGCGCGGGGGCACCCTGCGCCACCAGGAACGGCACGGGGGCACCCTGCGCCACCAGGAACGGCACGGGGGCACCCTGCGCCACCAGGAACGGCACGGGGGCACCCCGCGCCACTGAGGGCCGGGGCGGCGCTGTCAGCCGGGCGGGGGGACCTCGCCGGCGTCGACGAGCACGGCGACGACGGCGGCGACGCGGGCGGGGGTGAGGGAGCCGCCGCCGGGTTCAGCCAGGTAGAGGGTGTCGACGGCCTGGCCGGCGTGGGTGGCGACGTGGGCGGAGCGGACGTCGACACCGGCCTCGCCGAGCTCGCGGCCGAGGGCGTGGAGCAGGCCGGGGCGGTCGGCGGCGCGCACCTCGACGACGGTGGCGTGCTCGGAGGCGCCGGGTACGAGGACGGCCCGGGGCTGGGCGGGGACGCCGCGGCCGGGGCGGTAGGCGGCGTCGCGGCGGGCGAGGCGGTCGAGCACGGTGCGGTCGCCGTCGGCCATGCGGCGCAGGGCGGTGAGCATCGTGGCGACGGGCGGCAGGTCGCCGTACGGGGCGGTCACCCACCAGGTGTCGACCGCGACGCCGTCGACCGTGCGCACGAGCGCCGAGCGCACCGACAGCCCGTGCGCGGCCAGAAGCCCGGCGACGTCGCCGAACAGGCCGAGCCGGTCGGGGGCGACGACGGTGACGACGTGCATGCCGTCGAGGTCGCGGACGTCGATCTGCGGGCTGCCGCCCGCCCGCACCCCGGCGGCGAGCGACGTCTCGTCGGCGGTGAGCGGTGCGGGGCCGGGCACGGGGGCCCCGGTGAGCACGGTCGCGGCGCGGCTGGTGAGGTCGTCGACGAGCCGGGCCCGCCAGGCGCTCCAGGCGGCGGGGCCTGCGGCGACCGCGTCGGCCTCGGTGAGCGCGCGCAGCAGCGCGAGCACGTCGGCGCGACCGTCGACGGCCGCGACGAGCGCCTCGACGGTGCGCGGGTCGTCGGGGTCGCGGCGGGTGGCGAGGTCGACGAGCGTGAGGTGCTCGCGCACCAGCCGCTCCACCACGGCGACGTCGGCCGGGTCGAGCCCGATCGCCTCGGTGGCGCGGCGGGCCAGCGGCGCGCCGACCGAGCTGTGGTCGACAGAGCCGGGCAGCTTGCCGAGGTCGTGCAGCAGCGCCGTGACGAGCAGCAGGTCGGGGCGGTCGACGTCGCGCAGCAGCCGCCCGCACTCGACGACGGCCTCGATCAGGTGCCGGTCGACGGTGTGCCGGTGCACGGCGTTGCGCTGGGGCCGTGAGCGGACGCCCTCCCAGCCGGGCAGCCAGCGGGCGGTGAGCCCGGCGAGGTCGAGCGCCTCCCAGACGGGCACGAGCGACGGGCCGGCGCCGAGCACGTCGAGCAGCGCCTCGCGGGCGGCGGCGGGCCAGGGGTGCGGCAGCGGCGCGGCGTCGCGGGCCAGGTGGGCGACGGTCACCGGCGACAGCGGCAGCCCGTGCTGGGCGGCGGTGACGGCGCCGAGCAGCGCGAGCACCGTGAGCGCGGCGGGTCGCAGGCCGGGGCCGAGCACCACCTCGCCGTCGTGCTCGACCAGGCCGTGCCCGAGCGGGCGCAGCCGAGGACGACGTCCGCCGGGCCGGAAGCGGCGCGACGGCACCGCTTGCCTGGCGCGGCGCACGGTGGTGTCGACCGCGTAGGCGATGGTGCGCGCGGCCTGGGAGACCCGGGTCAGCAGCGCGTCGGCGTCGTCGGCACCGACGAGTCCGGCCACGGTGTCCTGCTCGCTGAGCAGCAGGGTGTCCGACGGCTTGCCGGTCACCACGTGCAGGGCGTCGCGGACGTCGAGCAGCTGGGCCTGCGCCGCGTCGACCGGTGCGTGCGGCCGGTCGGCGAGCCACGACGCCGACAGCGCGCGCAGCACCGTGACGTCACGCAGCCCGCCGCGGCTCTCCTTCAGGTCGGGTTCGAGCAGGAACGCCGCGTCGCCGTAGCGGCGGGCCCGCTCCTCGACGGCGTCCAGCAGCTCGGGCAGCCGGCGGCGGGCGGCGCCGCGCCAGTCCTCCAGCAGCCGGGCGCGGGTGGCCGCGACGAGGTCGGCGTCCCCGGCGATCACCCGCAGGTCGAGCAGCCCCACCCCGGCGGTGAGGTCGTGCGCGCCGACGTCACGGCACTGCGCCGGCGTCCGCACCGAGTGGTCGAGGCGCAGCCCGGCGTCCCACACCGGGTACCAGACCCGGTCGGCGAGCGCGGCGACCTCGCGGGTCGACAGCGCGTGCCCGTCGTGCACCAGCACCAGGTCGAGGTCGGACGCCGGACCCGCGTCGCCGCGCGCCAGGCTGCCGACCGCGGCGAGCGCCAGCCCGGACGTCGGGGCGCCCTCGCTGGCGACGCCCCACAGCTCCCCGAGCCAGCTCTCGACCAGCTCGGTCAGCCGGCGCCGGCGGCCGGCCCCGTCGTGCTCGTGCCACGACGAGGACCGGGCCGCCGACGTCAGCCGCTCGGCGCGCAGGTCGCGCGCCACCCCCTGCTTCACCATGCCCGGCTAGATCGCGTCGAGGCCGCGCTCACCGGTGCGGACGCGAGCGACGTCCTCGACGGGCGTCACCCAGACCTTGCCGTCGCCGATGCGACCGGTCTGCGCCGCCTTGACCAGCACGTCGACCACGTCGACGGAGTCGCCGTCGTCGACGAGCACCTCGAGCCGCACCTTGGGCACGAGGTCGACGGTGTACTCCGCGCCCCGGTAGACCTCGGTGTGCCCGCGCTGCCGGCCGTAGCCGCTGGCCTCGCTGACCGTCATGCCCTGCACCCCGAAGGACTCCAGGGCGGTCTTCACGTCGTCGAGCTTGTGCGGCTTGATGATCGCGGTCACGAGCTTCATGCCGACACCTCCTTGCTCAGGTGGCCGGACGGCACGGGGGTCGTGCCGGGGCGGAATCCGGTGCCACCCAGGGTGGCGAGGTCGTAGCCGGTCTCGGCGTGCTCGGCGCTGTCGATGCCGGAGACCTCGAGCTCCTCGTCGATCCGGAAGCCGATGGTCTTCTGGATGAGCAGCCCGATGACGTAGGCCAGCACGAACGAGTAGACCAGCACCGCGCCCGCGCCGACGGCCTGGCGCCACAGCTGGTCGACGCCGCCGCCGTAGAACAGCCCGTCGACACCGGCCGGAGCGTCCGCGGTGGCGAGGAAGCCGACGAGCAGGGTGCCGACGAGCCCCCCGACGAGGTGGACCCCGACGACGTCGAGGCTGTCGTCGAAGCCGAGCTTGTACTTCAGCCCGACGGCGTAGGCGCAGATCACCGCGGTGACGAAGCCGAGCACGATCGCGCCGACCGGGTTCACCGAGGAGCAGCTGGGGGTGATGCCGACCAGGCCGGCGACCACACCGGACGCCGCCCCCAGGCTCGTCGCGTGACCGTCCCGGATCCGCTCGACGAGCAGCCAGCCCATCATCGCCGCACCGGTGGCGACGAACGTGTTGATCCACGCGACGCCGGCGGTGCCGTTGGCGGCGACCGCGGAGCCGGCGTTGAAGCCGAACCAGCCGAACCACAGCAGGCCGGCGCCGATCATGACGAGCGTCAGGTTGTGCGGGCGCATCGGGTCGCGACGGAAGCCGATGCGCTTGCCGAGCACCAGCGCGAGCGCCAGACCCGCGGCGCCGGCGTTGATGTGCACCGCCGTCCCGCCGGCGAAGTCGATCGCCTTCAGCCGGTTCGCGATCCAGCCGCCGGCCGAGTCCGCACCCGCGGTCACGCCGTCGAAGGCGAACACCCAGTGCGCGACCGGGAAGTACACGATGGTGGCCCAGATGCCGGAGAACAGCAGCCAGGGGCCGAAGCGCGCGCGGTCGGCGATGGCGCCGGAGATGAGCGCGACGGTGATGACCGCGAACACCGCCTGGAACCCGACGAAGACCGGGGCGGGGATGGTGCCGACGAGCTGATGCGCCATGCCCAGCGCGTCGTCGCCCTCGCCGCGGCCGGTGCCGATGAGGCCCTTGAGCCCGAAGAACTGGCCGGGGCTGCCGAACAGGCCGCCCTTGACGTCGTCCCCGAAGGCGATCGAGTAGCCGTAGAGCACCCACAGCACGCTGACCAGACCCAGCGCGCCGTAGCTCATCATCATCATGTTGAGGACGCTCTTCGTGCGGACCATGCCGCCGTAGAAGAGCGCCAGACCGGGGGCGGTCATGGCCAGCACCAGGGCGGCGCTGGTCATGAGCCAGGCGGTGTCACCACTGTCCATCGATGGGACCTCCGTGCGAAGCGGGGCGGCGCGGGGCTCGGCCGGCCCTCGTGGGCGGGGGCGTCGGTGGCGCGCTGACGCGTCCGACACCAGGAGGTTCCCGATCACCTGTTACCCCCGCGGCAGCGACGCGTTACGCGGGTGTGACGAACCGCCATCCCGTGTGAACGGGTTGTTGCCGGCTCCGGCCTACGAGCGGCCGCTCAGGCCAGCAGCGCGTCGACGAACTCGGCCGGGTCGAACGGCGCGAGGTCGTCCGGGCCCTCCCCCAGGCCGACCAGCTTCACCGGCACGCCGAGCTCGCGCTGCACGGCGACGACGATGCCGCCCTTGGCCGTGCCGTCGAGCTTGGTGAGCACGATGCCGGTGACGTGCACGACCTCGCTGAACACCTGGGCCTGCCGCATGCCGTTCTGCCCGGTGGTGGCGTCGAGCACCAGCAGCACCTCGTCGACCGGTGACTTCTTCTCGACGACGCGCTTCACCTTGCCCAGCTCGTCCATCAGCCCGGCCTTGTTCTGCAGGCGGCCGGCGGTGTCGATGAGCACGACGTCGGCGCCGAGGTCTGTCCCGGCGTTCACCGCGTCGTAGGCCACGGCCGCCGGGTCGCCGCCGTCGCGGGCAGAGCGGATCGTCGGGACGCCGACGCGGCTGCCCCAGGTCTCGAGCTGGTCGGCGGCGGCCGCGCGGAAGGTGTCGGCCGCGCCGAGCACGACGTCGCGCTGCTCGGCGACCAGCACGCGGGCGAGCTTGCCGACGGTCGTGGTCTTGCCGGTGCCGTTCACCCCGACGACCAGGACGACGGCCGGCCGGCCCTCGACGTGCGTCACGAGCGACCGGTCGACGTCGGGGCCGACCAGCGCGAGCAGCTCGCTGCGCAGCAGCGCCCGCACCTGCTCGGGGTCGCGCACGCCGTCGACCTTCACCTGCCGCCGCAGCCGGTCGACCAGCTCGGTGGTCGGGCCGACGCCGACGTCCGCCGCCAGCAGGGTCTCCTCGACCTCGTCCCAGGTGTCCTCGTCGACCCGGTCGCGCGAGAGCAGCTCGAGCAGGCCCTTGCCGAGCGCTCCGTTCGACCGCGACAGCCGGGCCCGCAGGCGGTGCAACCGCCCGGCGGCGGCGTCCGGCTGCTCGAGCCGGCCCAGCTGCTCGAGCTCGGCGAGCGTCTCGGCGTCCAGCTCGGTCTCGGTGACCTGCCCGGGCACGCCCGGCTCGTCGAGCGGCGGACGGTCGAGCAGGTCGGTCGGCGCGTCCTGGATCGTGCGCGTCGGCGTGTCGCGCGGCGTCGTCGCGTCGTCACCGACCCCCGGCACGTAGTCGGTGCCCGGCCGCTGGGGCAGCCGCCTCGTGCGTCCCCGCCCCCGGACGAGGCCGACCCCCGCACCCACGAGCGCGAGCACGATGAGCACGGAGATGGCGATGACGAGCGTGATCGGGTCCACGACCGACGATCCTCTCAGAGCCTGCGCGGGGCGCCCACCCGCGCCCCTGCGCCCGCGACGTCACGCCGCCGGGTGGCGCGGGGTGCCCCAGTGCCACCTAGGACGTCGTGAAGTGCCCCCGCGCCGTCAGGGGGTCGTACGCCCCGGGCTCATGTGTCGGCGCGGGGTGCCCCCGTGCCGCCCAGGCCGGCGCAGGGTGCCCCCGCGCCACGAACGGGCGCGGACGAGCTCGGCTCAGGCGCCTCGGACGCCGGGACGAGGGTCAGTCGCGAGAGCCGCGGGAGGCGCTGGGGAGCTTGTCGGCGACGGTGCTGCCGAGGTCGACGACGCGGTCGCGGGCGCTGGACAGCCGCTCCTCGCCCTCGCGGCTGAGCAGCTCGCGGCCCTCGCGGCGGGCGGGCACGGCGACGAGGGCGACCACACCCAGGGCGAGCACGAGGGCGAGCAGCATCCCGACGATCACCGTGGTCATGCCTCTACGGTGCCTCACCCCGCGGCGTCCCTCAAATCCGGCACGCCCGCACCGAGCGCGACCGCACGGAACTAGGCGCCCTCGGCCTCGCGCAGCCGCTGGCTGACCACCGTGGTGACGCCGTCGCCGCGCATCGTGACGCCGTACAGCGCGTCCGCCGACTCCATCGTGCGCTTCTGGTGGGTGATCACGATGAGCTGGCTCGACTCGCGCAGCTCCTCCATGATCACGATGAGCCGGCCCAGGTTCGTGTCGTCGAGCGCGGCCTCGACCTCGTCCATCACGTAGAACGGGCTCGGGCGGGCCTTGAAGATCGCCACGAGCAGCGCGACGGCGGTCAGCGAGCGCTCGCCACCCGACAGCAGCGACAGCCGCTTGACCTTCTTGCCCGGCGGGCGGGCCTCGACCTCGATGCCGGTGGCCAGCATGTCGTCGGGGTCGGTGAGCAGCAGCCGGCCCTCGCCGCCGGGGAACAGCCGGGCGAACACCCGCTCGAACTGCGCGGCGGTGTCGGCGTAGGCGGCGGCGAACACCTCCTGCACGCGCTCGTCGACCTCCTTGACGATGTCGAGCAGGTCGGCCTTGCTGCGGCCGAGGTCGGCGAGCTGCTCGGTCAGGAACTTGTGCCGCTCCTCGAGCGCCGCGTACTCCTCCAGCGCGAGCGGGTTCACCTTGCCCAGCAGCGACAGCGCCCGCTCGGCCTTGCGCAGCCGCTTCTCCTGCACCTCGCGAACGTAGGCGGTCGGCTGCGGCGGCTCGGCGGGCTCGGGGTCGCCGGGCACCTGCGGCGACGGCGGCACGAGCTGGTGCGGGCCGTACTCGTCGACCAGGACGTCGGGGTCGATGCCCAGCTCGTCGACGGCACGGGTCTGCAGCTGCTCGATCCGCAGCCGCTGCTGCGTGCGGGCCACCTCGTCCTTGTGCACCGAGTCGGTGAGCTCGCGCAGCTCGTCCTCCAGGCCGCGCACCCGCGAGCGCACGATCCCGAGCTCGCGGTCGCGCTCGACCCGGCCGGCCTCGGCGGTGTCGCGCTCGGCGGCGGCGGCGTCGAGCGAGCCGGCGACCAGCTCGAGCACGTACGCGGCGCCGAGCTCGACGGCGCGGGCGACGTCGGCCTCGATGA